>JAUNHZ010000052.1 GCA_030523705.1 Bacteroidales bacterium | reverse complement strand
TTTGTCATTTTTAATGTAATTTTGCAGCCGAATTGTTTTAAAAAGAGAGGGATATATGAAATTTAGAAGTATTCTTTTGCTGTTCAGCGTAATTCTTGCACAGCAAGTTACAGCACAAACCGTAAATCAGAAAGATCCTGAAAGCTGTACCAGTATCATGGTGGGCAAAAAAGCATCAACCGATGGTTCTGTCATGACCAGCCATACTTGCGATAGCTGGTATCGTACATGGGCCACCATTGAACCTGCCAAGGATTATCCTAGAGACACCATCATGAATATCTATGATGGCCTGATGCACACCGAGTTTGATAAGGACATGAGCAACACTACCATCAAGGGTACCATTCCTCAGGCAAAGCACACCTATCAGTTCTTTAACACCTCTTACCCTTGTTTGAACGAGAAGCAGCTGGGTATTGGTGAAACTACCATCAGCGGCCGCAGAGAGTTGCAGAACAAAAATGGTATGTTCATGATTGAGGAACTGGAGCGTGTAGTACTGCAGCGTTGTACCACTGCACGTGAGGCCATCAAGCTCATGGGTGAGCTCATCAAGCTGTACGGCTACGGTGATAGCGGCGAGTGCCTGACCATTGCAGACCCTAATGAGGTTTGGCATTTTGAGGTATTCGGCGAAGGAAAAGACAAGATTGGCGGCGTATGGGCAGCTCAGCGTATTCCTGACGATGAGATTGGCGTATCTGCCAACATCCCAAGAATCAGTAACATCGACTTGAACAACAAGGATTATTTCATGGCTTCAGAGAATGTGTACGATGTGGCTAAGAAATTAGGTTACTGGGATGGCAAGAACAAGAAGGACTTTAAATTCTACAAGGCTTACGGTGGCCCTAGCCGCGATGGCAAGTATAAGGCATTCAGCGTACGTGAATTCTTCATTTTCAGAAGCTTCGCTCCTTCTCGCGAATGGAACTACGATGTAGAAGAACTTCCATTCTCCATCAAGCCAGAGAAGAAGGTATCTGCCGAGGATGTCATGAAAATGCTGGCACAGTACTACGAGGGTACTGAATATGATGTAACCAGAAACTTGAAGATTGCACAGCGCCAGAGAGGCAGCGAGAAGGTTGACTCTATTGTAAGCCCTGTGGCTAACCCTTGGATGCGCTCCGATGAGATTGCCATGCTGAATGGTATCAATAAGGATGCTGTGAAGAGCGTGCGCAACATTGCTGTACCACAGTGCGCCTACTCTACCGTTATCCAATTGAGAAGCTGGCTGCCTGATGCAGTGGGTGGTGTAGCATGGTTCTGCCTGGACAACCCTGGCCAGAGCCCACGTTTCCCTGTATTCTCAGGAACTACTGATTTACCAGATATGTTCAAGATCTGCGGTAACCACCGCTATCGCGAGGACAGTGCATTGTGGCACTATCGTAAGGCCAACAAGCTGGCAACCGTACGTTGGGGAACCGCTCGCAAGAGCATGGATGAGAACCGTCTCTACTTCATTGAGAAAGGTCTTACAGAGCTTCCTTTCGTAGAGAGCCGTTACAAGGCAGTAGCTCAGGAAAAGGGCGAAGAGGCAGCTCGCGCATACCTCACCGGCTACACTAAGGACGTAGCAGGCGCTACCCTCCTCCGCTGGGATGAGATGGCTAACCGCATGTGGAATGACTATCGTTTTGGATTCTAACAATAAATACAATAAAAACAATGAAAAAATTAGTAATGGTAATGGCTGCCATGCTGAGCATGGGTGCCGCAAACTTGAACGCACAGGAATCTGGCTACAAGTTTACCGATGTAGTTCGCTTGAAGACTACTCCTGTTAAGAACCAGGCATCAACCGGTACTTGCTGGTGCTTTGCAACTACTTCATTCATGGAGACAGAGTTGCTGCGTATGGGCAAGGGCGAATATGATTTGTCAGAAATGTTCATCGTTCGTCAGAAGTACTTCAACCAGACAGAGGACAACTTCTTGCGTCGCGGTCAGGGCAATGTAGGTCAGGGTTCACTCTCTCATACTTGGATGAACGCATTCAACCAGGTAGGTATCGTACCTGAAGAGGTTTACCACGGCATCAACTATGGTGCACAGAACCACAGCCACGGTGAGTTCAACGCTTATGTTCAGGCTATCTCAGCAGCTGCTGTCAAGGCTAAGAAGCGCTCTCCAGAGTACTACAAGATGCTGAACAATGTATTTGACACTTACCTGGGTACTTTACCAGAGAAGTTCACTTACAAAGGAAAGGAATATACAGCAAAGACATTTGCTGCAAGCCTGGGCTTGAACATGGACGACTATGTAGAGCTCACCAGCTTTACTCACAAGCCATATTACAAAAAGTTTGCAGTAGAGGTACCAGACAACTGGGAGCACTTTGAGCAGTACAACTTGCCACTTGACGAGATGATGGCTGCAGTAGATTATGCATTGAACCACGGTTACAGCGTATGCTGGGACGGTGACGTAAGCGAGAAGGGTTTTGCTCACGCTAAGGGTGTAGCTATCAACCCAGCATTGCAGAAGGTAGAGGATTTCTCTGGTACTGACCGTGCCCGTTTTGAGAACATGACTCCTCAGCAGCGTCAGGAAGAGGCATTCAAGTTCCTGGCTCCATGCCCAGAGGTTAACGTAACTCCTGAGGTTCGCCAGGCAGGTTATGAGTCTTTCCAGACAACTGATGACCACTTGATGCACATCACTGGTATTGTAAAGGATCAGAACGGTACCAAGTACTACATCACCAAGAACTCCTGGGGTACTGAGCGTAACACCATGGGTGGTTTCCTGAATATGTCAGAGAGCTTTGTTCGTGCAAAGACCATCTACGTCATGGTACACAAGAACGCACTTCCTGCTGACTTGAAGAAGAAGTTGGGTCTCTAATCCCCACCTTTCTTTCACATTGGATTACCCTCCATTGCCTATTTTTCAGAAAAAGGCAGTGGAGGGTAATTTATTTTCACTTAATTAGGTGTCTTTCTTGCAGATTTTATGTAAATTTGCACCTTCAAAGAGGAAATAAAAATAAGTAATATATGCTTACACTAAAATTAATCAATGAGCAAACCGAGAAAGTCATTGCCGGTTTGAACAAGAAGCACTTTAAGGGTGCAGAGGAAGCTATTGCCAAAGTTCAGGAAATCGATGCCAAGCGTCGTGCTTCCCAGAACGAACTCGATAAGAATCTGGCCGAGGCTAACAAGTTGGCTAAGACCATTGGTGCTTTCATGAAGCAGGGTCAGAAGGCCGAGGCAGAAGCTGCCAAGGCTCAGGTGGCTGCACTGAAGGATACCAACAAGAACCTGGAAGAGCAGATGAAGCAGGCTCAGGATGAGCTTACCGCATTGCTCTGCACTATCCCTAACCTTCCATACGATGAGGTTCCTGAGGGTACTTGCGCAGAGGACAACTGGGTAGTAAAGTCTAACCTGAAGGAGTGTGTGGTAGGTGTTGATACCGTAGGCAACTGGGATGCAAACCCTGTTGTTGAGACTGCCAAGTTGCCACACTGGGAATTGGCTAAGAAGTATAACTTGATTGACTTTGACCTGGGTGTCAAGATCACAGGTGCAGGTTTCCCTGTCTATAGAGGTAAGGGTGCTCAGCTGCAGCGCGCACTGATCAACTTCTTCCTGGCAGAGGCAAGCAAGGCTGGCTACGAGGAGATTATGCCTCCTACAGTAGTGAATGCCGCTTCTGGCTATGGTACCGGTCAGCTGCCTGACAAGGAAGGTCAGATGTATCACTGCAACTTGGACGACCTCTACCTCATCCCTACTGCCGAGGTTCCTGTAACCAACATCTACCGCGATGTCATCCTGGATGAGAAAGAGTTGCCTATCAAGAACTGTGCATACACCCAGTGCTTCCGTCGCGAGGCAGGTTCTTATGGTAAGGACGTACGTGGTTTGAACCGTCTGCATGAGTTCTCTAAGATTGAGATTGTACGCATTGATACCCCTGAGCACTCTAAGGAGAGCCACAAGGAAATGCTGGAGCATGTAGAAGGCTTGCTGCAGAAGTTGGAGCTTCCATACCGTATCCTTCGTCTTTGCGGTGGCGACCAGAGCTTTACCTCTGCCATCTGCTACGACTTTGAGGTTTACTCAGAGGCACAGAAGCGTTGGTTGGAAGTATCATCAGTATCTAACTTCGACACCTATCAGGCTAACCGCTTGAAGTGCCGCTATCGTAATGCCGACAAGAAGACTGAGCTTTGCCACACCTTGAATGGCTCAGCATTGGCATTGCCACGTATCGTAGCAGCCCTGTTGGAGAACAACCAGACACCAGAAGGCATCAAAATCCCTAAGGCATTACAGCCATTCACTGGATTTGAAGTCATCGATTAAGCAAAATCTCTACTTACGATAATACAAGAAGAGGATGAGCCCAGTACCCATCCTCTTTTTTTTAAGTAAAAAAAACATGAACAAAATTTTACGCAAAGAGCAGTTTTCCGAGAAAGTATTCCTCTTGGAAGTAGAAGCTCCACTGATTGCCAAGTCACGCCGTGCTGGCCACTTCGTAATCGTGAGAACCGACGAGAAGGGCGAACGTATCCCATTGACCATTGCAGATTCGAACTTACAGAAAGGCTCTATTACCCTGGTAGTTCAAACCGTTGGTTTAACCTCCACCAAGCTCTGCAGCATGAATGTGGGCGATGAGATCCTTGACGTAGTAGGTCCATTAGGTCAAGCTACTCATATTGAGAACTTTGGTACTGTAGTATGTGCCGGTGGTGGTGTAGGTGTAGCACCTATGCTTCCTATCATCAAGGCGTTGAAAGAGGCAGGGAACCGTGTCATTTCCGTTTTGGCCGGCAGAACCAAGGAACTAATCATCCTGGAAGAAGAAGTTCGCAAGCACTCCGATGAGGTTATCATCATGACCGATGATGGTTCTTACGGAAACAAGGGTGTAGTGACAGTAGGTATAGAAAGCGTTATCCAGCGCGAGAAGGTGGACAAGTGCTTTGCCATTGGCCCTGCTATCATGATGAAATTCTGCTGCTTGCTGACTAAGAAATATGAAATCCCTACCGATGTATCCCTGAACACCATCATGGTTGACGGTACCGGTATGTGTGGTGCTTGTCGTATCACCGTGGGTGGCAAGATGAAATTCGTGTGCGTAGATGGCCCTGAATTTGATGGCCACCTGGTAGATTTCGATGAGATGTTCAAGCGCATGGGTGCCTTCAAGCCTATAGAGGTAGAGGAGATGAAGAAACTGGAGGCTCATGTTTGTGGCTGTCCAGAAGGAGCAAACTGTGGTGCCAAGATTGAACTCCCAGCTCCTGCAGCAGAAGACGGCAAGGCATCGCTTGCGGAACTTACCAACCGTGACGCTGAATGGCGTAAAGAACTGCAGAAGAGCATGAAAGCCAAGGAGCGTACTGCCATTGAGCGCTGCGTAATGGGTGAGCTTGATCCTGTATATCGCGCAACTACCCGCACCGAGGAGGTGAATGTAGGCTTGACTGTAGAGCAGGCACTCACCGAAGCTAAACGTTGCTTGGATTGCAAGAACCCTACTTGTATGCAAGGTTGCCCTGTAAGCATCAATATCCCATCCTTTATTAAGAATGTGGAGCGTGGTCACTTCCTGGATGCAGCCAAGGTGCTGAAATCAACCTCAGCCCTCCCAGCTGTCTGTGGTCGTGTATGTCCTCAGGAAAAGCAGTGTGAGAGCCAGTGTATCCACCTCAAGATGAACGAGCCTGCCGTGGCTATTGGTAACCTGGAGCGCTTTGTTGCCGACTATGAGCGTGAAACCGGTAATATCTCATTACCAGAGAAGGCACCTGCCAAGGGCATCAAGGTAGCTGTAGTAGGTTCAGGACCTGCAGGTTTGAGCTTTGCTGGCGATATGATCAAGAACGGCTACGATGTGACAGTATTCGAAGCACTTCATGAGATTGGTGGCGTACTGAAATATGGTATCCCAGAGTTCCGTTTGCCAAATAAGATTGTAGATGTGGAGATCAGCAACTTGGAGAAGCTGGGTGTGAAGTTCGTAAAGGACTGTGTCATTGGCAAGACCATCTCTATCCAGGAGCTGGAGGAAGAAGGCTTCAAGGGCATTTTCATTGCATCGGGAGCAGGTCTTCCTAACTTCATGGGAATACCTGGAGAGAACAGCACTGGCATCATGTCTTCAAACGAATACCTGACTCGTATCAACCTGATGGATGCATCGAACGATGCATTTGACACCCCTATCATGAAAGGCAAGCGCGTAATGGTTGTAGGTGGTGGAAACACCGCTATGGACAGCTGCCGTACAGCAAAGCGCTTAGGTGCAGAGAAAGTATGGATTGTCTACCGCCGTTCAGATAAGGAGATGCCTGCCCGTGCAGAGGAGGTAAAGCATGCCAAGGAAGAGGGCATAGAGTTCCTGACCTTGCATAACCCACTGGAATACCTGGCAGATGAGAAGGGTGCCGTAACAGGTGTGGTATTGCAGCAGATGGAGTTAGGTGAACCTGATGCTTCTGGCCGCCGTTCTCCTGTAGCTATCCCTGGTGCGACCGTAACTTTGGACATCGACTTTGCCGTAGTGGCTGTAGGAGTTTCTCCTAACCCTATTGTTCCTACCTCTGTCAAGGGATTGGAGTTAGGCAGAAAGAATACCATTGCCGTGAACGAGAAGATGCAGAGTAATATCCCTACTATTTTTGCGGGTGGTGATATTGTCCGTGGTGGTGCTACCGTTATCCTGGCTATGGGCGATGGACGTCGCGCTGCTGCTAATATGGATGAAATGCTGAGCAAATAAACTAAAACATATAAATGAAAAGAGGAGGCCAAATTGACCTCCTCTTTTTATATTCTGTCTAAGACTTTGACTATCAATGCATCTATACTATTCTTGTAATTAGCATTCACGTGTTTTGCCACACGGTTAGCTACCACCATGCATACCGTCAGCGCTTTATGCCCCATGAGTTTAGCCAAGCCCTGAAGTGCGCTGCTCTCCATCTCAAAATTGGTTATTTGATGACCTTCGTACTCAAAACAAGCTATCCGTTCATTTTGGTCAGGATCTGCTAAAGGAACACGCAGCACTCTGCCTTGAGGGCCATAGAAGCCACCGCAAGCAATAGTCACGCCTCTAACCATATCATCTTGCCCTATACGCTCAAGCAATTCTGCATCTGCATCTATTACATAAGGTGCACAGAGCAGCGGATTCCAATCCATGTGCTTCTTGAACGCCTCTTCAAAAGGTAAATCGCATACCTCATTGCGCCCTGCGTAGAAATTCAGCAGGCCATCGAAACCAATGGATTTCTGGGAGCAGATGAACGTACCAAAAGGGGTATAAGGCTGCAAACCGCCACATGTACCTATGCGTACCAACTCCAGGGATTTCTTCTCCTCTTTCTCAAAACGGGTTTGGAAATCTATGTTCACTAACGCATCAATCTCATTGACCACAATGTCTATGTTGTCACAACCAATGCCCGTGGAGATAACCGACAAGCGCTTACCTTTGTAAGTTCCTGTAACCGTGCGGAATTCACGACTGCTGACCTCCACTTCACGGGTGTCAAAATGAGATGCAACCATATCTACCCTACCCGGGTCACCTACCAGCAAGATTTTATCGGCCAGTTGCCCTGGTTTCACATGTAGATGGAACGCACTCCCATCCTCATTGATAATCAGTTCTGATGCTGCAAACCACTTTTTTTCCATACGCACTTATTGCAACTCCAGCTTACGGACTTGCTTTTCCATATTCTTCACCTCTGCCAGCATGGATTCCAACTGTGCCTCCTGCTTGCGGATGGTATCTGCCAACTTATAAGTACCCGCAGAATAACTCTTGCGGTTATTTTCCAGCTGTTCCTCTAAATTAGCCAGTTCCTTCTTCTTTCCAACCCACTCCTTGCAGAGCATGGCTGCTTGGTTGTTCTTGAAATGAATGTACGAGGTATATATACGAGTGTCATCTATCACTATCTCAAACTCTTTCACCACCTTCGCCTCAGGACGATACAGCAAAGCCTCTTTCAAGTGCAAGCGCCCCTTATTCAGCAGTTCCTCATCGTTCTGTGTCTCACTGATGCTGCGCAACATGGCAGTAGCACGGATTTCATCCATATCATCCGAGTCATAATCAAAAGGATGGCGGCTCTCATTCGGCACAAAGACATAGATACACACCATGCCCTCTGGCTGATAGCGATCAGATGCAAACCAACCCAGTTCATTCAGTTCATCAATCACCATCATGTAATCGTTTGCCGGTGAGTTATAAGGCATACCCATATTCTCAGGCTTCAAGTACCGGTTGTTATCCCCTTCACGAGTGACATAGATGTCGTAGCCACCCAAGCCATCTTCACGGTTCTCCGATGCGAAATACAGGGTAAGACCATCGCTAGTCATGAAAGGATAATCCTCATTGGTGCCCTCTGCGCTCAAGCCAGCCAACTCATGAGGCTCTCCCCACGTACCACCAGCCAACTGATCACTAGAGCAGATGCGCTTACTGCCATCCTCCACACGCTTGCCAAAATAGATGCGGTTTCCAAGCTCAGTCTTATAGAGCGTGCCATCTTCTACCGAGGTGAAGAAGTGAGCATAAGAATCCAGGGAGCCGGTTTCCTCGCTGATGCGGTAAGCCTGCAGGAACTCCGCCTTATCCACCACCATACTGTCAATAATCAGCACTTGATCCGTACCACGCAGGAAACGCTCTCCGCGTGCAGCCTCCTCGCGGAGCTGCTCCACCTGCTCATTCTGCTGTTTCTTCTTTTTCAGGGTAACCTCGGCCTTGTCCAACCACTCCTGTGCCTCATCAAAACGGTAGTCGGCCACCGCCTCTTTTGCCAAGGTCACACAAGCTTGCACATCACCTCTTTCCGCCAGTTTCTTGGTATTCTGAGCATAGGCACTCATCCCCAAGAGAAAGGCTATCATATAGATTCCTATTCTTTTCATCATTCGAGTTTGGTTTATAGTTACAAAAATACAAAATATTATGGAATACAACCCGTGTTTTATTCTTTTTTTATAATTTTGCACACCTATGAAACATATTTTAGATTCACAAGATACCATTTGCGCCATTGCCACCGCACCCGGTGGAGCATTGGGCATTATCCGCATATCTGGTGCTGAAACCTTTCAGTGCCTCGCTCCTATCTTCAAACCACTGGGTAAGAAGCCTTTGACAGAAAGAGGAAGTCATCAAGTGGTCTTTGGACATATCATCGATGACCAGGGTGTGGTAGTAGATGAGGTACTTGTCACCATCTTCCGTGGCTCTCACAGCTATACAGGTGAGGACAGTGCAGAGGTGTCTTGTCACGGTTCCCAGTACATACTCCACCGCGTTTTGGAGCTACTCATGCAGCATGGTTGCAGGATGGCACGCCCAGGAGAATATACTCAGCGTGCATTCCTGAACGGTCGCATGGATTTAAGTCAAGCCGAGGCCGTAGCCGACCTTATCGCATCGCAATCGGCTGCAAGTCACCGTATTGCCATGAGCCAGATGCGTGGTGATTTCAGCAAGGAGCTATCTCGTCTTCGCGATGAGCTGCTGCACATCACATCACTCATGGAGCTAGAGTTGGATTTCGGCGACCATGAAGAACTGGAGTTTGCAGATCGTACGGAACTTAAACTGCTCAGTGAGAGCATCATCAATACCATAAGCAAGCTGGTCAACAGCTTCCACACAGGAAACAGCATCAAGAACGGCGTGCCTGTAGCCATTGTAGGACCAACCAATGCAGGCAAGAGCACCCTATTGAACGCCCTACTTCACGAGGAGCGTGCCATAGTAAGCAGTATTCAAGGAACCACCAGAGATACTATAGAAGATACCATCACCCTAGGTGGAATCTTGTTCCGTTTCATAGATACAGCCGGTATCCGCGAGACACAAGATGAAATTGAGAACTTAGGCATTGAGCGAAGCTATCAGATGATAGATCGCGCAGACATTGTGCTGCTCATCACAGCGCCCGATGCCCAGCTTACACCACAAGAATTAGAGCAAGTCTTGCAGCGATGCGAAGGGAAAACACTCATCCAGCTCCAAAACAAGAGCGACATGGAAGCATCAGAAATCACTGGTTCTCAGCCTATCAGTGCCAAGAACGGCATAGGCATACCGGAACTAGAGCAGCAACTCACAGACATCATGAACAGCCGAATGAACCAGAGTGAAATCCTGCTGACCAACGCTCGCCACGTAGAAGCCCTGAACAATGCTCTCTATGCCATGAATCGCGTAAAGGAAGGTTTAGAGATGAACCTTTCCGGAGATTTCGTAAGCCAAGACCTGAGAGAGGCGCTGCTCTACCTTTCAGAAGTAACAGGTGGTCAAATTAGTTCAGACGAAGTGCTTGGAAATATCTTTAAAAATTTCTGCATCGGCAAGTAGGGTTGTTTGAACAAATCTGAACATTTCGGAATATTTATGAATAAGTGCCTCATTTTGAGGCACTTTTCTTTTTTAACACTTGGAACAAACAATTTGTTGTTCCGAAATATTCTTAATAATTTTGTATCGTTTTTCTACCGCGACACTCGAAAACGGTGTTCTCAGTCACACCTTTTTGACATTGTAGGCACAACCTTGGGACACCATGGGACAAAGCCAAAATGACATTGAGGGTACAAGTTGGGACACTGTGGGACGTGGTGGGACACCATGGGACGCTTTAGGCGGATTAAATTCACGAATCAATGTAATATCACATGGAGATACAAAAACAATGCAAGTACTGTGGAGGTACCTTTATTGCGCATAAGATGACCACAATCTATTGCTCGCCTTCGTGCAATAATAAGGACTACAAGCAGAAGATCAGAGAAAAGCAGATTGCGGACTATCAGGCACAGCATCCAATTCCAAAACCTGCAACTCCTAAATCACCTCTAAATGACAAACAGTTTCTCACTCCGAGAGAAGCTGCTAAGGTTCTTGGTGTGGGTAAATCTACAGTTTATCGAGAACTTGCCTCTGGTTTGATAAAAGCAATCCAGTTGAAGGGCAAGACTCTTATAAGAAGAAAGGATATAGAGAATCTTTTCGAGAACGCTCCAGAATACAAGTCTCATGCTCTCGAACCTCAGACAAAGCAAAAGCGAGAGTACTATACCATGAGGCAGATTGAAGAAAAGTTCAAATGTTCAAAGAAAGCAATCAGAACCAGGATTGAGAAGTTCAACATCCCAAAGATATATCAAGGCAGGAATACCTACTTTGATAAAGCCCTTGTTGACCTTCACTTCGCAGAACTTATAGCAGACTTTGACAAGAGAGACTATTACACAATAGATCAGCTGGAGGAGAAATTCCAGATGAGTCATCAAGCTGTTCTCTCCTTTGTACAAAGAAACAAGATTCCTCGTATCACGCAAGGAAGAAGTGTTTACTACTCCAAGGTTCATGTCGATACGTTCAAAGGCGAACGAGAGAAGGTTGATCCGAACTACTATACCTATAGTGAAATTATGGAGAAATACAGCTTCAGCAAAGATCAAGTCAGCTACTATATCCACAACTATGATATACCGAACCACAAGCATGGTCGTTTCACTCTGGTAGAGAGAAAGGCTTTTGACCGCATCATCAAAGAGCGTATGGAAACCAACTCACTCGCCAAAGAGAAGGAACGCAGAGAGCAACAACCAAAGACTGTTGTCGTTCCTGAAGGTTATATCTCAGTTGCCCAGATAGCAGAAAAGTATGGAGTCTCACAGAAGCATGTAACTGCAAAGACCAGAGAAGGCAAAGTTCCAAAGCTCGTGATAAAGCATTTCAACTACTACAACGAGGAAGCCATTGAAGCACTCTTCAATAGAGATCCAGAGAAGTTCGAGGTGCCAGCAGACTATATCACAGCAGAACAGGTAGCCAAGAGATTCAAGGTGACAGTACACTATGTTCATAACAGAACACGTACTGCCAACACGCCAAAGATAGCCGTCAAGCACATCAACTTCTATGAACTGAGTGCCATTGAAGCCTTGTTTGGTAAGAATGAAGCAAGTCCGGAACTCAAAGATGATGAAACGGCAGAATGGCTGACTGGCGAGCAAGTTGACCAGATGCTTAACTCTACAGTGGTAGCAAGACGAACTTTCGTCTCACGTCACAAGATACCTAACAAGAAGGAGTATGGCATCACCTATTATCTGCGCTCAGCCATCGAGGAAGCCATGAACCCACTTGCCAAGTACGGTGACAAATACTACACCGTAGAGCAGATAATGGAGCGATTTGACCTTCCACGAGACAAAGTATATGGTATTATGCGATACAGCGACGTAAGGCGACAGCATGTAAGCAGCTATACTCTTTTCCTTAAAGAAGATGTCCTTAGAGTCATGTACGAGAGGATGAACAAGTGATACTCGAAGTTATTCCGACTTATTCAAACTTACTTTCAAATTATCAGATACTTACTGATGTCAGCATTAAATCATTTCAGAATTTTGCCAGCAAATTCATAACTTCAAAACAATACGACTATGCAACAATGTAAAACCGTAACTCTTCGCACACGCAAGTGTAAGAATGGTATGCTATCGTTCTATCTTGACTATTATCCAGCATTCCGAGACAAGGAAACCATGCAGTCCATCCGTCACGAATCATTGCATATCTACATTTATGCAAAACCAAAGAACAATCGCGAGCGTTCTCATAACAAAAGCCTCACAGAGAAAGCAGAAATGATCAGATGTATGAGATACGAATCCATCATCAATGAACGCTTTGGCTTGTATGACAAAGCCCACAAGAAGGCAAGTTTCCTCGCCTACTTCAAGAAATTATGCGAGAAGAATAACCAAAAGTGGGATTATGTCTATCTGCATTTCTATGACTATGTAAATGGTAAATGCACCTTTGAGGAAGTAGATGTTCCTCTCTGCAAGGGCTTCTGCGAGTATCTACTAGATGAAGCAGTTAACCGTAGAACAAAGGAGCCACTGTCACAGAACTCAGTTTCAGGTTATTGGTCAACCTTTAGGGGAATGCTTAGAATAGCATACAGAGATAAGCAGATTCCAGACAATATCAACGAGTTCCTTGATAAGGTTAAGACCGTAGAATCAAAGAAAGAGGTGTTGACACTTGAAGAATTGTACAGACTCTATAAGACACCATCGGAAAACGAGTTGATTAAGAGGGCTGCTATCTTTTCCTGTCTGACAGGTCTTCGTTTCAGTGACGTTCAAGCCCTTCAGTGGAAGAATGTCTGCACCTATGCTGATGGGGGAAAGTATCTCGACTTTATCTCCATCAAGACAGAGAAGCAGAATATCGTGCCAATCAACAAGGATGTTGAAAAGTTGATGGGTAAACAAGGAACTGGCTTCGTCTTCAAAGGTCTTAAATACGAGATGACCCAACAGCCGATGAAGGATTGGCTTGCAGATGCAAAAATCCAGAAGCATATCACCTTCCATTGCTTTCGTCACACATACGCAAGCCTTCAGGTGGAACTTGGTACTGACATTTACACAGTCCAAAGGATTCTCGCCCATTCCAATGTTGCAACTACCGAGATTTATGCACGCCATGCTGAGCCAAAGAAACGTGAAGCTGCTGAAAAGATAACCATTGAAAAGTTAAAAAGTGTTGCAAAACAACAGGCAAACAAGTGCAAGAAAGGAAAAAACGAGAGTGCCGAAACTACGGGTGAAAGTCAAACAAGTGAAAAAAAGACAAACAAACGCAAGAAAAAGTAACTTGTAAATTCTTAATACACAAAACTTTAATAAAGTTAAGAGACTGGAATTTGTTCCGAAATATTCATAGATATTCGAGTAATTCTCCCTAACTTTGCAGTCATAAAACGAGATAAAAATCAAAGTAAGTATGACTACAAATCTTAGGGAGAATACTTTTATTATCACAATCACCAGTCTCACGACGGTGGCATTCATAGCCCTTATCGGCACATTGGTACTGGCACTTCGTTCATCAGAAGATGCCAATGTACCACCCATGATGATAATCGACCTTATATTGGTCCTGGTTATCTTCTTTGTATATTTCTGCAAGACCACCGGCACAAAGCAAACACAAGAAACAACGAAAGTGACCGTGGATGTTCCTGCGCTTACTCCCCTATCCTATCATGACATTCGCCAAGAGCGCAAAAGCAAGGAAGACGAACTGAATGAGAAGAAACTTGCTGCTGTTTCCGAATACGTACAAGTCGTAATGAGTCCATACCTCAAAGAATCAGAGGTAACTCAACTCATTGCTAATATCACCATGTGGGTAGATTCTGATGAAGCAGTACTTACTTCGATAGCCACAGACGGACGGCTAACGACTCTCGATTTGCGACATTTTGCTTGGAATATTGGCGAAAGGTTCAAATGGAAAGGAGCAAAAAGAGCGTCATTTCTCAAAATTGTCTTTCCTGTAGAAATGCGTGAACTCGAAGTAGAGACCATCAGACGCAACCTCAGGCAGAACGGAACATGCCTTATTGAACTCGACATTCCAGATAAAGGATGCTATGAGTTTATCAATCTATAAAATATTCTGACTTATTCATACTTACTTTGACTTACTGCTAAATTACAGCTACTTACATTACTTCGCCATTGAATCATTGCGTTCCTTTGCACCAGAATTTCAAAACAATTTCGAATATGGATGCACAAGAAACAACATTTAATGACATTCCTGAAGCAATAGGAAAACTTACCAAGAAGATTGACAGAATAGAGAAACTGTTAGTCTCATTCAAAAAACAGTTTGAAAACAGTGGAGCAAGTAAGGATCACGTTACCTTGACCCTCCAAGAAGCTGCAGACCTTTTGAAGGTCAAACGTTCAACCATGTATTACTATGCAGAGAACGACATGGTTCCTTATACGAAGAAAGGTAAAATCCTTCTATTCTTCAAAGACGAGCTTATGAAATGGCAGGAAGCTGGAAGGAATACTGCCAGAGTCTTTACTCATGAAGAAGTAGAGAAAGAAGTCATGAACAATATCAAGAAAAGGAATAAGCATAGAAGAGAATTACCTGACTGAATCATGTATTTTCCATCGAATGTTACACTTTTTACATCCTATGCAGATAGACTGCACAGACATTGAGTAACTTTGCAGCATGATTCAAAATAG
>JAUNHZ010000237.1 GCA_030523705.1 Bacteroidales bacterium | reverse complement strand
ACAGTCTCCGCCCGCAGCATGCGGATACGGGTGTCACGGAAATTATACAGCCCCTTGAACAATGGAGTGGCTGCTAAATGACGGCGGATGTGCAGAATGCCTCTATACTCATCGATGCGTTCTACACTCTGCAAAACCTCTTCCTTCAAGATGTTCATCTTCCAGTCAAAATTGAGTTCTTCTGGACTTAACAGCTCACCAGTATCTAAAAAATGACGAATCTCCTTAAAAATCCAAGGGCGGCCAAAACTGCCTCGGCCTACCATTACGGCATCTACACCATACTTGTCGAAACATTCCTTTGCACGTTCTGGGGTAGTTACATCACCATTTCCAATGATAGGAATGTGCATGCGGGGGTTATTCTTGACCTCACCTATCAAGGTCCAGTCGGCATCACCGGTGTACATTTGAGCTCGGGTTCTACCATGAATGGTCAGCGCCTGGATGCCACAATCTTGCAGTTGCTCTGCCAAATCAACAATACATTTATGGTCGGCATCCCACCCTAAACGGGTCTTTACGGTCACAGGAATCTTTACGGCATCTACTACCGCTTTCGCAATTTCCAGCAGCAACGGTATATTCTGCAGCATGCCTGCACCTGCTCCCTTTCCTGCCACACGCTTTACCGGACATCCAAAATTAATGTCTAACACATCGGGCTTGGCTTCTTCTACAATCTTGGCTGCCTCCACCATAGAAGGCACGTCTCTACCATAAATCTGAATGGCTACCGGACGCTCGTCTGGATGAATGGTAAGCTTTTGCAAAGAGCGGTTAACCGAACGTATCAACGCATCGGCCGACACAAATTCTGAATACACCATGCTTGCTCCCATCTGCTTACACATCAGACGGAAACCCATATCTGTCACATCCTCCATGGGCGCAAGTACCACAGGACGTTCACCTAAGTCTATTGTTCCTATTTTCATTGCTGCAAAATTACGCAGAAAAACCCAAATAAGCAACTACACACTATAAATTTGGGGCATCCGATATAACGATTTGAATTTATTTCTATACCTTTGCAAAAAACATACCTTTATGAAGAAATTTTACGTTATACTCTTGGCACTACTAATCCCTGTTTTAACCCAGGCACAGAACTTTGAAGGCAATTGGAACGGCAAACTAACCGTGGGATTGCAGAAACTAACCCTTGTTTTCCACGTTCAAGGCAATACATGCACCATGGATAGCCCAGATCAAGGTGCCAAAGGCATACCTACTACGATAGAGAATATGACTGCCGACTCTATTAGCATCAAGATAGCAGCCATAGGTGGTTCTTATGTTGGTAAGAAGACTGCTGATGGCATAGAGGGCACTTTCACCCAAAGCGGCATGAAGTTCCCTTTGAACCTGGTAGCAGGCGATGGAGCCAAGAATAGGCCACAGACTCCAAAAGGTCCGTTCGACTATACCACCAAAGAGGTTTGCTTTACCAATCCTACCGATGGAGCCGTACTTGCTGGCACATTGGTTATCCCAAAGGACTACACTGCTAAAACACCTGTAGTCCTGATGGTTTCCGGGAGCGGTTTACAAAATCGGGATGAGGAAATCATGGAGCACAAGCCATTCCTGGTACTGGCCGACTACTTAGCTAAGTTTGGCATCGCCTCTTTGCGCTACGACGACCGTTCCTTTGGCAAATCTACTGGCTCTGTGGCACAAGCCACTACAGAGACCTTCAAACAAGATGCCGAGGCTGGATTGAACTATCTCCGCCAGAATGAGCATTTTGGCAAGGTAGGAATCTTAGGCCATAGTGAAGGAGGTACCATTGCCTATCTACTGGCAGCTGCAGGAAAAGCCGATTTTATAGTCTCCATGGCAGGTCCTACCGTCTCTGGAAAAGAACTACTTTTAGAACAAAACAAACTGCTCTTGAAAGCAGAAGGACTTCCTGAGCAAGTAGTAAACGATTATGTCAAGGTCTTAGGACCTGTCTTTGACCTGCGTATCCAGAAAATCAACTCAGAAAAACCCGACGAGGTGATCCAAGAGCTAATCAAACAATATCAAGTAAACTTACCAACAGGCTTACAGAAGAATCTAGAGGCAGTACTGGCACCCAATGTATGGAATGACTATTTCTTAGCACTCACCGCACAGAACGAAGTACGCAACATGACCTGTCCAGCCCTCCTTTTAGGAGGCAGCAAAGACCTGCAAGTACCCGCCATTCTGAATTTCTATGGATTCAAGCTCAAGAACCGTAAATCTAAGATCAAGGTCTACCCAGCCTTAAACCACCTGTTCCAAACCTGTCAGACAGGTGCCGTATCAGAATATGGGGAGATAGAAGAAACCATCTCACCAGAGGTGCTTTATGATATCATGAAATTCATCGAGGGTATTTAACCTTACAAATAAGAATAAAACCTTAATTTCGCAGCACTATAACATTAAACATATTTTAAGGTCCTGAGCAAC
>JAUNHZ010000236.1 GCA_030523705.1 Bacteroidales bacterium | reverse complement strand
GCTCAGGACCTTAAAATATGTTTAATGTTATAGTGCTGCGAAATTAAGGTTATTTTTGCAAATAAATTTTTTTTTGCATAAACTGTAATATTGTTTTTGATAGTATTTAGTTTTTTAAGGTACGAAAGAGTGAAGAATTTGATACAAACATTATTATTAACAATATTAAAAAACTAGCTATGAAGCAAAAAGTACTTTCTTTAAGTTTGTTGCTGCTGCTCTCTGGTGCAGTCAACAAAGCTTTTGCTGCCCCTGAGGCACAAGGCGTGAACATAGTCCAGCAGAATGGAAAATGTTCAGGTGCTGTTATCGATGCTACCGGTGAGCCTATTATAGGTGCATCCGTATTAGTAAAAGGAACAACTACAGGCACAATCACAGATTTTGACGGTAACTTCACTTTAGATGGTGTTAGCCGTGGAGCTACTCTTGTGATTTCTTATGTAGGTTACAAGGGCAAAGAGGTGAAGTGGGATGGTCAGGCACTTACCGTTGTCCTGGAAGAAGACACCGCATTACTTGAGGAGGTAGTTGTAACAGGTTATGGTGGTTCACAGAAGCGTGCTACCATGACTACAGCTATCTCTAAGATGGATAATAAGGTACTTGAGACTGCAGCATTCAGTAATGCAGGTCAGGCGTTGCAGGGTACCGTAACCGGTCTTCGCGTTATCAATACCTCTGGTTCTCCTGGTGCTACTCCTAATATCGTACTTCGTGGTGGTGCTACTATCAGCGGTAGTGCAAACAGTGCATTGGTTATTGTGGATGGTATAGTACGTAACTCTATGGCCGATGTGAACCCTGAAGATATCGAGAGCATGCAGGTATTGAAGGATGCTGCATCAACAGCAATCTATGGTGCTCGTGCAAACGGTGGTGTTATCTTGATTGAAACCAAGAGCGGAAAGAAGGGTAAGGCTAATGTGAATTACAAGTTCAAACTGGGTGTGAACAAGAACAACTACGCTTACGATTATGTAGGTACAGAGGAATACTTGTACTACAACCGTCTGGGTATGAAGAACACTAATACTGCAGTCGCAGGTTATGGCGGAGGCTACAATGCAGATACTCAGCAGGGTTTTGGTACTCAGAACCAGTATTACGATTGCCGTTACCTGACCGATGATAACAAATATCTTTTGAATGAGGGTTGGCAGCAGATGACTGACCCATACAGTGGAAGGACCTTGATCTTTAAGGATCACAGTGGAAAGTTGAAGGATGCAGTATTCCAGGATGCAATGACCCAGGAACATTACCTTAATATTAATGGAGGTAATGACAAGGGTACTTTTGCTACAAGCCTCGGTTACTATACTCAGGAAGGTACCATCCGTATGACCCAGTACGACCGCTTCACGGCAAATCTGTCTGGTTCTTATCAGGTATTGCCTATCTTGAAGGTTAAGGCTGGCGCACAGTTGATGTGGAGCTCTTCTCCAGATCTTTATACCAGTGATTACAACATCATGTATCGTACGCTTTCTGCACGTGCTACTTGGGATCCATGGAATGAAGATGGTACTCCAAACGCAGGTTTCGGATCAAGTGACGGTAACTATCAGTATTGGGCTAGCAAGTACCATGCAAAGAACGGAACCTACAAGACAACCTTCAATATCGGTACTACACTGGATATAATCAAGAATCATTTGAGCTTGGATTATAATGCATCCTTGTTGCTTTACAACTACAACTTTGAGTCTGCTTGGGATGCTTATAAGAATACCAACCAGAGTGCTTACAATACTACCCGTAGCATGTCTCGCAACATGACACGCTACAACCAGTTCCAGACCAATGCTGTGCTGAACTACAAGAATACTTGGAATGAAGCACATGATTTGAACGTTATGCTGGGTGGTGAGTACTTTTCTTACAGCGAGGATGCTTTCTCAAGTTCTGCACATGGTGCTCCAACTGATGATATCCATACCATGAACGTAGCTTCTGACTATGATAAAATCTCTACTTCAAAGACAGCTTACAGAATCCTTTCAGCATTCGGTCGTGCAGAGTACAACTACAAGATGAAGTATCTGTTGGCTGTTACTGCCCGTTTGGATGGTATCTCTCGTCTGAAGGATAACCGTTGGGGTTTCTTCCCAGGTGTATCTGTAGGTTGGAATGTGACTCAGGAAGACTGGTGGAAGGACAGCAAGCTGTCTGATGTTGTCAATACTTTGAAGCCTCGTTTGTCTTATGGTACAAACGGTAACGTAAATGGCCTGGGTAACTACGAGGTTTACGGTGCTTATGGAACTACTACCAAGTATAACGGTGCAACTGCTATGGTTAACTCAGGCCTGTTGAACACAGGTTTGCGTTGGGAAGAGTCTCATACTTTCGAAGCAGGTCTTGATGTTGGTTTCTTCGGCAACCGCTTGAGCTTCGTATTGGATTACTACAACCGTGAGACTAAGGACTTGCTCACCAATCTGAG
>JAUNHZ010000235.1 GCA_030523705.1 Bacteroidales bacterium | reverse complement strand
CAAGAAGTCGCCAGGACATGGTTTCTCACGATGCATGGGAGACTGTTGCTGATTACTACGGACCTGGTCAGAACCAAATCAACCTGCTGAATGGTGTGAAGTTGCACGAGGCAGGTTTCAAGGGTAAGGGCATGACCATCGGTATCATTGATGGTGGTTACACCAATGGTGATGTCATTGACCAGTTGAAGGACGTGAAGATTGAAGGTACATACAACTTTGTAGATCCAAACGCAGACATCTATGCAGCAAGTTCACACGGTCTGATGGTATTGTCTTGTATGGGAACCAACAAGCCAAACCAGATGGTAGGTACAGCTCCAGAGGCATCTTTCTGGTTGCTGGCTAGTGAGGATAGCGATGGTGAGCACTTGGCAGAGATGGACTACTGGGCAGCAGCTATTGAGTATGCAGACAGCGTAGGTTGTGATGTTGTGAACACTTCATTGGGTTACAATGATTTCGATAACGATGCAGATGACTTGAAGTACTGGGAGATGGACGGTCACTCTACCTTAATCAGTAACTCAGCTTCTATGTGTGCTAAGAAGGGCTTCATCCTGTGCGTAAGTGCTGGTAATTCAGGTGCTCAGACCTGGCATAAGCTTACCCCTCCAGCAGATGCTGAAGATGTACTGTGCGTAGGTGCATTGACTCCAGAGGGTATCAATACCACTTTCTCTTCACTGGGTTACAGTGCCGATGGACGTGTGAAGCCAGATGTAACTTCTCAGGGTCAGACTTGTGCTGTCATCTCTCCAAACGGAAAGCTGTCAAGAGCAAACGGTACCAGCTTTGCGTCTCCTATCCTTTGCGGTATGGTAGCCAGCTTGTGGCAGGCACTGCCTAACTACACCGCCTTGGAGTTGATGGATCTGATCCGCAAGCATGGTCATAACTATGCACATCCTGATGAAATCTATGGTTATGGAACACCAGACTTCTATCAGGCTTATCTGGATGGAAAGAATAAGTAATGCAAGAGGCATTAACTTTATTTGAACTGAATAATATGGTCCGCAGCGTGCTGGAAGGCACGCTGCGGGATTCTTATTGGGTGCAGGCTGAACTTTCCGAGGTTAACCTGAACCGTAGTGGACATTGCTACCTGGAGTTTGTACAGAAAGCCAAGCGCGGGAATGGCTTCGTGGCAAAAGCCCGAGGCGTGATCTGGGCCAATGTATATGCACTGCTTGCCCCTTATTTTGAGCGTGAGACCGGTCAGCGTTTTGCTGCAGGATTAAATGTGTTGGTCAGGGTAGAGCCCACCTTTCATGAGTTGTACGGCTACTCCTTGACGGTAGTGGATATAGATCCCACTTACACCTTGGGAGATATGGCCAGAAAGCGCAAGGAAATCTTGGAGCAGCTGGAAGCAGAGGGAGTGCGCGATCTGAATAAAGAGTTGGAAATCCCAGAGCTCCCACAGCGTATAGCCATTATCTCTGCACCAACCGCAGCGGGTTATGGCGATTTCTGCAATCAACTGAAAAACAATGCGCAAGGGTACGTGTTCTATCCCAAACTCTTCCCTGCCGTGATGCAAGGAGAGCAGACAGAGCGTTCCATCATAAGTGCGTTGGATGCCATTGCTCAAGATATGGACCTGTTCGATGTGGTGGTCATCATCCGAGGTGGTGGAGCCACAGCAGACCTGGCCAGTTTTGATACCTATCCACTGGCTGTGAATGTAGCCCAGTTTCCCCTACCTATTATTACCGGTATAGGCCATGAGCGCGATGATACCGTCCTGGACCTCATAGCCCATACCCGTGTCAAGACCCCTACGGCAGCAGCCGAGTTCTTGATAGATAAGGTAGATGAGAGTGGCACATTGCTGGAGGATTATGCACAGCGTGTGGCAGATTTGGTCTTGGAGCGTCTGGCTAATGAGAAACAGCATCTTCAGAACCTAACCAGTGGAATGCCAGCCGCTTATGCACGCCGGAAAGCCGATGAGGAGAGGGGGATAGACCGTTATGCCCACCGGATTACGCTGGCGGTTACCGATGCTGTGGAAAGCAAGAAGCATCGCCTTCAGCTCTTGGAACAGCGCATGAGCCTACAGCTTCCTCTTCGGTTTACGAAGGAGAACAACCGGTTGGAGCTGCTTGCCCAGCGTATACATGATAATTCACCCGAACGTCTTTTGGCCAGAGGCTATTCCATAACGTTGAAAGATGGAAAAATGGTGACAGCAGCGCAACTGAAAGCCGGAGATAAGATTACAACCCGTCTGGCAGATGGAAATGTAGAATCAATTGTACAATGAGGATATGGAAAAGAAACTGACATACACACAGGCCATGAAGCAATTAGAAGAGATTGTGGGGCAACTGGAAGACAACAGCTTGGATATTGACCAACTGGCAGATAAGGTAAAACAAGCGCAGGAACTTATCAAGTTCTGTAGAGACAGGTTATATAAAACAGACCTTGAAATCCAAAAGTTACTGAATCCAGAGGATTGATTTTAATAGAA
>JAUNHZ010000051.1 GCA_030523705.1 Bacteroidales bacterium | reverse complement strand
ATCATCGGTAGGCACAGAGTTACTGCTGGCTATGGTAGTAGCTCCTTTATTACCGGTATCCCAGAAGGAGGTTCCTCCCTGATTCCAAGGATTCCAGAGCTTGCCATCCATATGCCAGTTATCCAGTCCGCCATCGGTAAGCGGAGTGGCCTCAACGGTCTTGAAGGTACCTTCATCTACGGTCTGCCCATCGGCTACCACACGGTATTCGTATGCCGAGGCTGGCAACAGTTTCTCCATTTCTACCGTAAGCTTGGTACCACTCTTCTGTACCGCTGCCTGATTCCAGGAACCGGCTTGTTGCTTGCGGTATTCCACGGTACAATCCGTGGTCACGCCTGTAGCAGTAAGAGTGGCACTCACTGTACGCGCAAAGACAGATGAGTTGACCTCGGGTGCATCCTGATCTGATTTATACACAAACACTTGCCATTCCGAAGCCGTCTCCTGGAAGGCCTGCTGCACGTAGAATTTCTGCCAGGTACTGAAATCATATCCATCGGCATAAAGCGCGCTGCAAGGGTCTGGCGTTACCGTACCCTTGAGACCACCCAGGGCAAACGACTTCACCTTAATCTTGCGTAAATCGGCAGATTTCTTGACATAGACTACCACCTGACGGGTGACAGGGTCAATGACAGCATCGCCTACCTGCCCGTCGAGCAGTACATGGCGCTCCACCAGCTGATTCACCTGAATGGTCCAGGTATAATCCTGATAGGTAGAAAGCACCACCTGCACCGGAGATGAAAGGTTTACACGCGTATCTGCATCGGCAGGAAGATCTGCAACCGATGCAAAAGGAGCCGATGGGAACTTAGAAGGGTTCACCAGCTTTTCCGAAGGGATATTCAGCTTAGCCTCACCAGTATAGAGCAGCCGGGTAAGCCTAAGGGCACGCATATCCACCGTATCGCTCACCGTGAAAGACAGCACGCGCTCTGTGGTATTGATGTGCGGT
Source organism: Bacteroidales bacterium (assembly GCA_030523705.1). Taxonomy (GTDB): domain Bacteria; phylum Bacteroidota; class Bacteroidia; order Bacteroidales; family Bacteroidaceae; genus Minthousia. Next base: position 14,610 of record JAUNHZ010000051.1, on the reverse strand, counting down.
TCCCCTATCATGCCCTGGACCTCTATGTCCTCCAGCTCTCCAAAAATGATAGGATATGGAATATCATTCTCCATGCATCCCACCAGCAGGAAGGCTGCCAGCACGGCAAATAGTTTTCCTAGTTTCATGCGCATAACTTCCGGTTCAGAAATACAAAGCCATTCCTACATGCAGGGAAAGCAGGTTAATCTTGAAGCGTGCAGCGGCAGTGGATGTACTGCCCTGGCTTACCTGATTGGTGACCTGCTCCGACTTGCCAAACTCAAAGCCTACCAAATCGGCACCTACCTCTATGGCTGCATTATTTGTGATGAAAGCTGTTACACCTGGCGCCAAGCCCGCAAAGATACGGTTTCCAGTGGTGTAAGAGCCAGTATACTCGGTGCCTGTGCCGGTAGAGTTCTTGCTCTCTGAATAGCGGTAACCCAGGCGGGTCTCGTTATAGACGGCAAAAATCTTGCTCTTGGCTATAGGCATGTACACCCTCCAGTAACCAGAGACCTCGTACGTATTAGCCTGATAGAAGATATGATCCAGACTAATGTTGAAGTCCTCACCCAGGCTCAGGTCCAGGCTACGCAAATCCACCTTGGAGCGGTTATAGTTGAAGCGCAGACCCACAGCCTGGTTATCCTTGAAGAAATAACCGATGTGAGGACTCACGCCAAAGCTGAATCCCTGACCATCCAGGTTCTTCAGCACCGTGATGTTCATGTTGTCTGTATTGTTCTCCTGGTAAGAGACTGACATTCCACCCATATAGGTACCCTTGCTCACAAAAAGGGATTTCATGGCATCGGGTGCATAGCGCTCCACCTTCTCTGGACCTACGGCATGTGCCTGCAAGCCCATAAGCGCTACAACTACAAATAAAAACAACCTGTTCATGGCTTAATAATTCAGTTTAAGATCATCGATACGCAATATACTTTTGGTAGAGCCGGTAAAATAATCGCCGTAGCGTGATGATGAGAATACTAGAATGAGGTGTGTAGGCTTTACATCAGTCTTGTAGTAGTTGAACTGCAGGTTGATGAGCTTCCACTGGCCATCTGTACTGCCACTCTCCTCCTTTGGCAGCTCTGTATAAGCCACCACGCGAGGGTCACTCTTCCAGTCAGGGAAGGTGGACATGTTGGTATTATCCACACTGATAGCCGTACCATTAGCATTAGGTTCATCAATATGTACCAAAGCAGCATAAGCGGCAAAGAGGTCGGTACTCTGGTTCTTGACCATGCCGGCATCGGCAGGTGTACCACTACCCACATAATTCACGGTTCCGGTAGCATACTGCACGTAAGCCTGCAGGCCCTTTGGACGGGAAGTGAATGGGCGTCCCCAATCCAGGACGGCACCGCTTGTGCCCACTAGCTTGTTGAACTTTCCGGCATAGAGGCTGGCAGCAGCAAACTTACCAATGCCAAATACACCGGCAAAGATACTGCTCAGCTTGGCAGACTTACCTCCTTCTGTATACACCACTGTATCATCGCCCACCGTGTTACTGTTGGAAATAGAGGTAGCACCCTTGTTGCTGGTATCCCACCAAGAGCCGTTGGCCTTATAATCGCTCTCCTCGCAAGGGAAGGCCATCTTGCCATCCATGCACCAGGTATCAAAATTAGCATAAGGCAACTGTTCCTGCTTTTCGGTGGTGAACTTCACCTCTGCACTCTTGTAGGTATTATCGTCATCCAGATAGAGCAGACGGTAGCTGTAGTCTGCGCCTGGTGCCAGGTTCTGCAACTGGGCTGTGAGTACGTGCTTGTCGGCAGTGCTCTGGCCCTCTACAGCCTGTACACGGGTGAAATCAGCCTGTCCGTCAGCCTTATACTCAAAGAAGGCCTTGGCAGCACTGAAGTCCTCTACACCCATGACTTCACCCTTTACCTGTGCCGATGTGCTCCACACGCCGGCATCAATCTCATTCTTGGAAGCAACAGCAAGAAGCACCTGCTCCATAGCTCCCATATTGATGGTATAGGTGTATTTGTTTCCATCGGCATCGGCCTTGATGGTAATCTGGGAGTTACCCGATGGATTCACGTCGTAGGTCAGGATGTAATGGTCGCGTGCCTGCACACCGGTAAAGGTCTTGGTGCTCTCAAAGTTGCCCTTCTGGCTGGTGACACGGACGGTAGCGCTGAAATTACCTACAGGCAGATAACCTGATTTTGTCTCCTGCCCCATGACCCACTGCAGGTTTCCAATGCCCTGCTGAGCAGGCTGCACATCGACCGAAGCTGCGGAGAACACCGCCTTGAAACGGTCCGTGAACTTCACGGTTACCTTCACGGTAGCCAGCGTACAGGTCAGTGACACCTTCTGCTGGGTATCCTTTGCCACGGTAATGGTCTTGGAACCGCTGTAGTAAGGGATATCAAAACCGGCCTCATTACCATCGAAACCGTGGCTTGATGCCGTAATGGTATAGGTTCCTACCGGAAGAGCCATCTCCAGGTTCTTCCACTGGGTATAGTCGGTAGTCTGCTTTACAATCTCTCCCGCAGCATTGACAATCTTCACGGCCAACTGCTTAGGGTCATACGTATTCTTATCCAGGGCACGCGTGTTAGTAGAAGTGAGTGTCTCCACGCTCACCTGCACATAACCCACGGCCACCTGCTCCATGTCCATTTCACTAGAGCAGGAAACTAACGCAGAGAGGGCTACAAAAAACAATAGTATTTTCTTCATATTCCAATACGTTCTCATGGGTTATTTAATGGTCACGTCCACACTGCCGGTAGCGGTATTGCCTGGCACATCGGTCACCACAATGCTGAACGTGGTCTTTCCGGTACCGTAGATAGCCATGAACTTGTAGAAGTTGGCTATGTTGAAGATGTATTCCTTATCGCCTTCAGCAGGCATCTCAGCCTGGATGCCCAAGTCGCCAAAGATACCTGGCAGCATGACATCGCCTATCAGCTCATGACCGGAAATCAGGTGCAAGCCTGCCTCTTCCAGGTCCTCCATGGCTGCCTGGAATCCACCGTCGGAAACGGCCTTTACCAGAATGCTCTTCAAGCCATTATCAGCCTTGATGGTGGCAGCAAGTTCTGGACCGCCTCCCTCTGTAGCCTCTACTGCTGGTGCCGTGAAGGTAATGGTAGGCTCATCCTTTACGTCTGGGGTTGGATCTGGCTTTTCCCAGATGACAGGGATATTCACCGTCTCCTGGGTATAGGCAAAAGTCAGGTTGGTCTGGATGCTCAGGCCCAGGCTCACGGCAGTGTTCTCTGGAACTACTGGGTCATCAGGGGTATCCTCACCACCCTGTGTCAGGTTAATCTCTATGATGTCACCACCCTTATAGTACTCGGTGTCACCCTCATAATCCTCAGAGGCATCGGACTTGGTGATGCTCATTCTGCCCTTTACAGGATTAGCATCGGCAGCCTTAGGCCGTGCCTCAATGTTAATGGTGAACTTCTCCACGCTCTCACCCACATGCCAGAAGATGGCTGCAGGGTTTGGGTTTGCATCGGTAAAGGAAAGCACGCTGTTGGCACCATCCTCTATGGTCACCATCCAGCTCTTGTAGGTGTCCGTGAATTCCTTTCCGTATCTCATCTGCACCTGAATGTTCAACTGCTTACAGATGACCTCGGTCTGGGTGGTGATGCCGGATTTAATCTCAAAACTCTCACTGCCCTGATAAAAGGCATGGTCCATGACCTTCTCCAGGGTGCCTGGAGTCTGTGCCTTAACGGTGTACTGACCTACGGGTAAAGCCAGGCTCTGTGGCAAGGTAGCCGCTGTATATTGAGCGGAATAGTTGTTTGGTCCAGAGATGGTCACCTGGAAATTATCAGTAACTGCACGCGTATGGGTCGCAGGGAGAGCCACATTCAACTGAAGCTGCCCCATGGTCTTTTCGCTCTCAGGCTCATTCTCCAGCATCTGGCAAGAAGCCAGCCCAAAGATGGCCAGTGCTATAGTAAATATCTTTTTCATGTTCATCATTGCTTTTGATTTAGATTACATCCACCACTCGTTTGGAACCACTATGGTTTCCTGCTTATCGTTTGTACGCTCATCAATGGTGATGACCAGTTCAATCTTTCCTTCCTCTACCTCAGGTTCTGTTGGCTCCTCGGCATCGATATTCAGGGTCCACGCCTTTCCATCGGCCAATGGCTGGGTACGGGTTACCTCGGTCCACTTGCCATCGCTCTTGCGCACTACATGGATGATGGCAGTCACCACCTCATTTTCCTGCACCTGCAGGTACCAAGGGTCAACAGTGCTCTTGCCCCATACGGCACTCTGCTGGTGCTGGGTAAGCGCTGCTGTCTGGTAGGTTACGTAATAATCACTGAAATACTCCGCCATCTTGGAACCAAAGTTCACATTTACCTTGGCGCATTTTGGGGAGCAGGTTACCTGGGCCGATGCAGGGGTTCCGTCTTTCACCTGCTGACTGGTTACCTGGAAGGAAGTCTTACCTTCCACATAGAAATTGCCCTGTGTAGCTACGGCTGCCTCACCAAAAGAGACGGTCAGGTCATAAGCGCCTGCCTTGAACTGGTTCTTATCGCCAGTCAGGCTACCTACTGTGCCCTCGAAGACTACGGCTCCGGCTGTCTTCTCTGTAATCTTCAATCTGTAATTGGAAGTATTCCCATAAGCCGACAAATCGGCAGCTCGGGATTGCAGGGCTGAGAAACTGGCCGCTGGAGTAACCTGCAAATCTAAGGTTCCCATTCCGCGGTTCTCCATGTCATCGGACAGGCAGGAGCCCATGACCAGGCACAATGCCACCAGCAGGAAAGGGATAAAATAGTTTATCTTCATTACTGAATAATTGATTAATTATCTATTAAAAAAGTTCGTATACACACGCTCACGCGCGAAAATCGGGGACAAAGTTACAACTTTTTTTTCAATTATGGACTAAAAAAAGCGGGCGGGGTACAAATACCCCACCCGCTTTTACGTATAAATAGTCGGTTCATTCAGTCCACCTTCCACATCTTGAGAGAAATATAGCCATCACCTGGGCCTGGGACACAAATGAACAAAGAATTATTCAACCATGCATAAGGGCTGTCTGCCGGTGCTTCAAATTTAGGTGCAGTACGGAAATAAGGTCCATTCTCACCAGGCACCAAAATACCCACATTACGCACATGAATGTTTACCCCATCATTCGTCTTTACGGAATAGATAGCCTCCAGCTGTGTCCTTCCTGTAGCTTTATCCACCAATTGATAGTCGGCACCACCCGGAATAACCTTACCCTGCAACTTTGGGCCTACCACTTGACCACCCACGATAGGAATGATGTTTCTTACTAATCCATTGGCCGTTACGCCACAATCGTAAGCCGGATCACAGACTGCCTGAACCTCGAATACAAATTCCAGTTTAGGAGCCTTTTCTTGTGCTTGGACTATTCCTGCCAATAAGAAGAATAGTCCCATTAATGTCCATTTTCTCATATCTTTTTTCTTGTCCTATTTTACAAAATCGCAGCTGTTCAGGAAGTTTGTGCTTGCCTCCAAGCGCTCCATCTGCTTACCGCTCTCTGTATCCTCAATCTCAATGAAGTAATCCGTCATGCCATTCGCAAAGAACTTATCGAAGATTTTCTGGTAATTTACCATACCAGAATCACCCAGAATGCAACGGTCCTTTACGTGGAGAGCAGGAATACGGTCTGCAAACTTGGTGAGCAGTTCCACTGGATCCTGCTGACCCATGATAGCCCAGTAGATATCCAGTTCCCAGCACACATTGGCAGGATCTGTATTTTCCATAAAGATATCAATCAACATCTTACCCTCTTTTGGACGGGTAAAGATATCACCCATGAGGCGCTCCTTTCCTGGATAGCAGAACTCCATGTTGTGGTTATGATAGCCAAACTGCAAGCCAAAACTCTTGACAGCCTCACCTGTGGCATTCAGGATTTCAGCAAAAGCCTTGCACTCGTCCTCAGAGTTCACGCCCACTACTGGCATCATTGGCTGAATCAGGTATTTACAGCCCAACTTTACATGATCCTCGGAAATGGTCTTGAACTGCTCCAGGATATCGTCCTTTTTGTCGGTGCTGAACTGACCATCGCTGCCATCGCGAGTCTCCTTACCAGCCTCTCCACCAAAGAGTGCTGGTGGATTCACATGGGAACTGACAATAGACAGACCTGCAGCCTCGGCTTTCTCCTTGAACTCCATGAGTTCCACGCCACCAATCTTGCGGCTCTTTGGGTCATAACCAGCCAGCTCCAGTTTCTTGATGCCCATACCAGCCAACTTCTGGAAATTCTGAGCTAAATCTCCGGCATACATCTCAGGGCCTAATGAATAAATCTGCAAGCCCAACTGCTTATCGCCTACTGCTGGAGCTACAGCCTCAGCACCTTCCTTAGAAAAGCTACAACCAGCCAATGCACCCAGTGAAAGTACAGAGGCACTCTTTAAAAAATCTCTTCTATCCATACAATGTGTTTTATTTGTTAGTTACGTTTTTATGCATTAAATGCCACAAATGGCGCAAAGAATGTTAAAATTAACAAGAAATTTTCTTAACAGTTTGCATTCTCAGGCCTGTTTACCCTATCTTTGCATCAGAAAAGCAAAGAAACACTCTCTCATACATTAGTTTATAAGGTTAATAATAAGGTTAAAAACAGGAAATGTCTCAGGCCACTTTTCTATGGGAATAGGAAGGTGGCCTGAGTTTTTTATTCCTCCTTCTTCGGCTTATTCTCTTCCCTGAGGCAATGTGGTAGTTTTCCGTGTTCCCTGTGGTGTGTCACGCAAGCGCAGCACTGACCGTGACGGGGACCATCGGATGCCTAATCCGGTGAGAATTGTGTCGGGTTTGAAACTAAATACGGCATTCATTTCTCCAGCCATGCTGAAGCCGCATTTCTGGCAGAGGCCACTATCCATAGCGTCTATGCACAGAGGGGAGCGACGGCTGTCGCAATAGATGAAATTGCAAATCCAGCAGTGACGGGTGAAGTTCAGGCTTAGCATGTTCTTTAAGCCCGACTTAGAATTCATAATGCGGTAGCCTTTCTGCTTGTATTGCATGAGCAATGCTATCACTTGCTGTCGCTGCTCTGCATTCAGGGCCAGTCCTTCGGTTCCTGCAAATGGTGTGTGGAAATTGAAGGCTATCTGACGGATGCCCTTATGCTGTTGCAGGAATTCCAAAACCTGAGGGAGTTCCTGATAGTTCTGCGCATTTACCACCATGTAGAGAGAGGCTCTTGTAAGATGCGCCAAATGCTTACAATCATTCAAGCATAAGATACTTACCCACAACACATCTACGGGAACATCAAGTTGTAACCAGGCTTCGTAAGATGACGCAGGAATCATGGTAGAGGTGCTGTAAAAGCCCATCTCCTTAGCACATTTGAAAAGATGCGAAGGCGTATGTTCCCCATCTCTCCAATGCAGTAAATCCACGCTTTCTATATCCAGCATGCGGGAACCCTGGGCATAGCAGTATGCCAAATCACTGCAGAAATCCTGATAGGATTTATGGAAGGTCCCCTCACTACGTGTACACAGGGAGCAGTGCCTGCAGGTGCTGTTGCAGCCATTCGTGACAAACACTACACTCTGAAGGGGTTTCCTCCGGCCTAAGAAACGTGCCCGGAAGAACCACCAACCCAGATAGACAAGTTGTGAGAGGACATTCATATTACCACAATGCGATAGTAACCAAAAGACCTAAGATGGTAAAGTTTCTTGGGCTTTCATAATAGATGACATTCAAGCCGTTACCCTCACGGATCTTGTTCATCTTGAGCCATGAGCCTATATGCAGGAACAAGTAAGGAACGGTGCAATAAATCAAGCCTATCCAAGAAATCTTACCACCAGCAAACAACAATACCACCATGAGTACGCAGACCAAGCCGGCAAGCAGATAGAGGTAACGACCAAAGCGCTCACCTAAAATGGCAATGCTGGTATGCTTACCTGCCTCAGGGTCCTCGTAACGGTCGCGGTAGTTATTGATAATAAGCAAGGTATCAATAGACGCACCTGCAATAACCGATGCCCAGACGGCATCCCAGCAAAGGGTATAAGTCAGCACGTAGAACGTACCGCATACAGGAATGAGTCCAAAGCAGAGCAATACAGCCAGGTCGCCTAAACCATGATAGGCAAACGTAGTGCTGTACAAGAAGGTACAAGCCACTACCACGGCACCCATGAGCAGGATTTCCCATCCGCCCCATACCAAATTGTCCCATACCTGGTACAAGATAGCCAAGCCAATGAGACAGCCTATAACCAGTGTGGCAGCCACTACCCATTTGGTAGCATTTGGCGTAATGAGTCCGTTGGCGTAGATACGGTCCATACGCTCTGGATCACTCTTGTCCAAGCCACGCTTGAAATCTATGATATCATTAATCAGGTTTGCTGCCACCTGCATGAAGCAGGCAAACAAGCCACACAATATGGCTACTGGCCATGAGAACATGTATGGAGCTACACCATGAGCTAATCCAGAGCCTAGGCACACAGTCATGAGTGCGCCTGCCAGACTGGTAGGACGGATACCCAGGAACCATGCTTTAAACGAATTTACTTTCAGTGTCATTTCTTCTTTTTGTAATAGTTTACGACTGCGAAATTAAGAAAAAAACAATAAAAGCTTAATATAATAGGTATATTTTTTGTCGGTCGGAAAACAGATATTACCTTTGTACCTAAAATAAAAAAAGAAATCATGAAATCATTTCCAACAAAAATAGTTTCGCTGGGAGGCAGGGTACTGCTGGTGGCTGTAATAGCCATTTTGCTGTTCATCCTTTTGCAGAGCACCCAGGAATTCACCTATTTCTACAGAGAGCAGAACCAATTGTTCATCTGGGACATGCCACATCTCACCAAAATGCTATTACCTATAGGTGGATGCTGTAAGGCGCTGTCGCAGATGCTGGTACAGTTCTTCGTACTCCCTAAGATGGGTGCGCTCATCACCACCTTAGTGTGCCTCACCGGTGCTCATTTCCTGTGGTGCGCCTTAAAGAACCTGTGCAACAGCTGGGGTTTGATTCCGGCTTGCTTCCTGCCATTCTTCATCTACAACATCTACCTGATGGACCATTTTGTGAAGTACGAAGGTCTGCTGGCCCTGTGTTTCCTGGCAGTGTTCTTCTGGATTTTCACCTTGCTGAAAAACCTGCAGGTATATATCAAACTAGCGGGTGCTTGTGTACTGGTCCTCCTGCTGTTCTATCTGGCAGGCTCCATAGCCATGCTCCTGGCGGGTTGTATGCTGGTGTTTGAACTCATCCGACAGCCGAAGAAAGGTATGCTGTTTGCCCTTCCAGGGGTACTGGTGCTGGTAGCTGGTGCCTTGGCTGTAGGCAGAGCCTGGCTCATCGACTACCCATTTGCCTATGGCATGCAGCACTATACGGAATACTACTTTGAACCTACCGGTTTCTACACATTGGCATGGGCTGTAACCATAGCTCTGATTCCTATTTTCTGGCTGTTCGGTAAGCTGAACCTGCAGAAAATCTGGGTGCAGGCAGCGCTAGGCATCGCACTTGTGGCCGTCCTGCCTTTTATGTATAACACCATGGGCAACAGCCATCAGGACAGAGACATGTACAGTCTGGAGCGCATCGTGCATTATGCTAACACCGAGCAGTGGGATGAGATTATAGCTCAAGGACATACCACTACCAACAACTACATCAGCCTGAACTACCTGAATCTGGCCCTGAGCAAGAAAGGACAGTTGCTGGAAAAGCTTTTCCAATACGCACAGAACAGTAGTCAGGCCGTGTTCCTGGATTATCAGCAGTTTACGGATATAGGCGTACTGAGAGCACGCCAGTACTATCAGATGGGCGTGATTGGTGCGGCCCAGATGAACGCCGTGAGTGCCAAGATGAGTATGGCCGAGGGATGTCCTTCCATGCAGCAGCTCATCATTAAGGATTATATCATTACCGGACGCTATAACATTGCGGAGAAATACATCAATGAGTTGGAAAAGTCATGGTATTATGCAGACTGGGCTAAATCCATGCGCCAGTACCTGTATAACGACAAGGCTGTAGAGGCAGATCCTGAACTGGGCATGAAACGACGTGACTTGCCAAAAGACAATGAGAGTTTTGCCATCTATGCCGGCATATACAATGACACCCAGACCGTGATGTCTGCTAATCCTGAGGATACAGCAGCTGCCGATTATGCCATTGCTTGCATGTTGCTGGACAAGAACTTCAATTATATAGTTCCATTCACCAAGTACAACTTTGAGAATGGCTACTGGAAAGAACTCCCTTTACGCCTACAGGAAGCCATCCTTACTGCACAAGAGCAGAATATGGACTTTGCCAGGGAGTTCGGCATCTCCGAGGAGATGATTGAACGCTTTGCACAGTTCCGCAAGGATGCCCTGAATCTGCGCCATAGTGGAGGTTCTGTCAATCAGCTGGCAGCACGCTGGGGAGACACCTTCTGGTATTACATGCTTAAAAACAACAAGTCAAAATGAAAAAGATACTCTATATAGCAGCCCTTCTCCTGCTGTGTGCCTGTGGAGAAGCCGACATTCAAATAGCTAAGACCACACAAGAAGAGGTAGCCATAGCCCCTGATTACAAGGACGTGACCATTCCGCAGAATATCGCACCCCTGAACTTCCAGACAGACCTGGAAGGGAATACCGGCTTGGTCATCAGCGATGGGAAGACCCATATTTCCGTACATGCCAAGGACGGCGTGTTCCATATCCCCATGAAGGCATGGAAGGAACTGCTGGCGCAAAATGCTGGGAAAGACATCACCTTCACCGTTTGCCAGGAGAAGAATGGCCAGTGGGAAGGATTCAAGCCTTTCCAGATGCATGTGGCACCCGAGGAAGCCGACCCATATCTGGCGTACCGACTCTTGATTTCCTGCTACGGACAGTGGAACGAGATGGGCATCTTCCAGCGCGACCTCTCTACCTATGATGAGACTGCTATCTTTGAGAACAAGAATACAGACCATAACTGCCTGAACTGCCATACCTTCAATGAGCGTGACCCACAGACTATGCTGCTGCACATGCGTGCAAAGAATGCAGGTACATTACTGCTGAAAGACGGCAAGATGGAAAAGCTCAACACCAAGACAGACAGCACCATGTCGGCTCTGGTCTATCCATTCTGGCATCCAACCGGTGATTTTATCGCAGCCTCAACCAACATCACGGTACAGACATGGTTCTTTAATCACCCTAATACCCTGGAAGTTTTTGATACCAATTCCGATGTAGTGGTTTACGACGTGAAGAAGCATGAGATTTTCTCCAACCTATGCCTCAAGAACGACAGCGTGATGGAGAGTTTCCCTACCTTCTCACCTGACGGAAAGAGCCTATATTACCTGTCTGCCCCATTGATAAAAATGCCAGAGGAGTTCAAGAACTGGAAATTCAGCCTCTGCCGCATAGATTTTGACCCTGCCACCCGTAAGTTAGGTGAGAAAGCAGACACCATTTTTAATGCCAACACCACCGGAAAGAGTGTATCTTTCCCAAAGATCTCACCAGACGGAAAGCTGATTGTCTTCGGCTTGCAGGAATACGGCAATTTCTCTGCCTGGCATAAGGATTGCGACCTTTACGCCTACCGTTTATCCGACGGCACCATCTATCCACTTACAGAAGCTAACAGCGACGAGAGTGAGAGCTATCACTCCTGGAGTAGCAATAACCGTTGGATGGTATTCTCCAGCCGCCGTGGCGATGGTCTGAACACACGTTTATACATGACCTACATAGACAAAGAAGGAAAAGCTCACAAGGCCTTCTTATTACCTCAGGATAACCCAATCAAGTACTACAGCGAGCAGATGGAAGCCTACAACCTTCCAGAGTTCGTAAAAGGAAAAGTAGAGATGAATCAGCACGAGGTAGCTAACTTGATGAAACACACTGAAGGTACGAATGTAACGTACAGTAAATAAGTTCTTTTCGGATGAGGCACCACCAGATTTACCATTTGGTGGCTTCCAATTATGCACTTACCTTTGCAACGTATTTCTACCGCGGAGGACTAAGGGTGCTTTTTTCTTGCCATTCTGTGGAAAGAGTTGACAACCGTTGTCGATGGTTGACACGCATTCACTCCGTGGTGGTTTATACAAAAGATGTTAAACCACATAATTCGGAATCAAATGAAAAAGACAAGAAAATGTGCTTTCTGTGGCAAGGAATTCACTTACAACAGTGGTTCGCAAAAGTACTGCTCAGAACATTGCGCCGAGGCTGCCAAGGCTAAGCGCAAGAAGAAACAACAGGATTTTATCAAGGCTGTCGAGCCTGTCATTGACCTCGCAAGCCAGGAGTACCTCACCTTTTCCAAGACTGCCATCCTCATGGGATGCACACGCCAGTACGTTTACAAATTGGTAAACGAAGGGAAACTCCCGGCATCACGCATCAGCAGCCGCATGGCTTTCATTCGCAAGGCAGACATTGAGCAGATGCTTGCCGGCAATCCTTATCACCGTGTACTTCCTACATCAATGCAAAAGAACCCCTCCCCTTCATCAAAGAAAGGACAGACAAGCATACCAGAAACGAATACCCAGCCAACCAAACCACTTGACTATATCTCTGGTGAGGACGCGATGGCAATCTACAAGGTCAAGAAGTCATGGATCTATGCATCGGCCAAGAACTACCAGATACCTATTTGCAAGATTGCTGGCAAAAACTATTACAGCCGAAAGCACATGGATGATTTGTTTGGAGTGACTGCCGAGATAGGAGCCCTGACCGAATGGCTTACGACCGAGGAGGCGGAAACTCTTTATTCCACAACCAAGGAATCAGTCCGCACCCAAGCCTATCGCCGGCACATTCCAACCAAACGAGAATACGGCAAGACATACTATTCAAAGATACATCTTGATGAGATATACCATCCTGACCTAAAGGAGAGTGATGCCTACTACACCACTGCCGAGGCAGCAGAGAAATATGGAATGACCAAGAGTAACATCTGCGTCATCATCAAGAAAGAGAATATAACCAAGGTCAAAGTGGGTGTACAGAACCTTATTGCCAAGAAGGAGATAGACCGAATAATGGAGGAGCGACTGGCACAGTTTGGCTCTTACAAGTTCCAATAACACCCAATAGATTATTAACAACACAAAAAATCATAAAAGTATGTCAAACATCTGTAAGACAGTTACCCTACGCACACGCAAGATAAAAAACGGCACACAACTCAGTTTCTACCTCGACTACTATCCTGGCTACAGGAATGAAATGACCATGAAGGTACAGAGGCATGAGTCGCTTGGCATCTACATCTTCGCCAAGCCCAAGAACCAGCGCGAGCGTGACTACAACGAGCGCATGACCGAGAAAGCCGAGGCACTACGCTGCCGACGCTATGAGAGCATTGTCAACGAGCGTTATGACTTCTTCGACAAAGAGAAGCAGAAGGGCGACTTTCTGGAATACTTCAAGATGAAGGCAGAGAAGAAGAACAAGAAGTGGGAGTGCGTATACAAGCACTTTGAAGCCTTCTGCGAGGGCAAGTGTATGTTCGGAGAAGTCCACGTTGGCTTATGTAACAAATTCAAGGACTATCTCTTTACGGCTCCACAGACCATCCACAAGGAGCACAAACTCCATAACAACACCATTGTGGGCTATTGGTCGACCTTCCGTGCCGTGCTTCACACCGCCTATAAAGACCATAAGATTGAGGAGAATCCTAATGCCTTCCTTGACAGAATAAATACCATCCCAACAGAAAAGGAACACCTCTCACAGCCCGAGCTAATCCATCTTGCCAACACAGAGTGCAAGGAACCTGCATTGAAAAAAGCATTTCTCTTTGCCTGCCTCACCGGACTTCGTAAGAGTGACATAAAGGGACTTACCTGGAAGAAGATACAGCCCTACGGAGATGGTGGCATGTTCATTACGATGCGAATGCAGAAGACACAGCAGCTGGTCAACAACCCAATCTCTGAAGAAGCACTGGAGCTCATAGGCTTCTACGATGGTGAACACAATCCCGAAGATAAGGTGTTCCCGGAATTCAAGGACAAGATGACAGGTTCGGTCCTGAGAAACTGGATCAAGGCAGCTGGTATTACCAAGCACATTACCTTTCACTGCGCACGCCACACATTCGGTTCATTGCAGGTTGATGCTGGTACAGGAATCTACACCGTTCAGCATCTGCTCGGTCACAAGAACGTTGGGACTACACAAATCTATGCGAACATGGCTGACGAGAGCAAGCGCGAGAGTGTGAACCGTATCACCTTGAAGCCGAAGGGTACTCCACGGTTAAAAATAGTCGGACAGAGATGATAAGAATTTGTTGGTTTTCTTTTCAAACTAAAAGAAACTAACAATGAAAATCATTTTATACGAATCATATAAAATGAGAGTCAAGCAAAATTGGCTCTCATTTTTGTATACACTAATAGTACCACCAACATCACACCCTCCACTTTTCTACCACAATGTACGTATTAGTATGATATACAATTATATGTAAAAACTCATACTGAAAGGTGAAATAAAAGGAGAAAGAACTATTTTATAACCTTAATTAATAAAATAATTGTATGAGAACTAACAAAC
>JAUNHZ010000234.1 GCA_030523705.1 Bacteroidales bacterium | reverse complement strand
ATAGAGAATGGGGCACTGGTTTCGGTGCCCCATTCTTATGTGTTATTTCAGTATATCCTTGGTGTCGAATCGTGTAATGAATGTCTCTTCACCATAAGTGTATACGTAAAGCCTTTCCCCGTCATTGGACAACGCTAATCTCGTACTGCCCAATTTGAGCTTGCACTTCTTCAAGAGATGCCCATCCATGTCAAAGACCAACAGGTTCCTGGGGAGATTAGCGTCATCATCTTGTTCGCTGCTTGCAAGTGAGTAGACTCCACTATATGTAGCATAGATGTATCTACCATCTGTAGCTACACCGGCGAAACCATCCAGGTTCTTATGTCCATTTATTCTTATGTTTCCACCATCAATTTCTACAGACGGCTGACTCAGATAATGTTTCCACATCTGCTTGGCCTCATTATTCCCGTCAATGTCATAGCGGGTTATATAACCGAAATTATCTGTACAATAGATAAAGGAATTACCCTCAGCACACAACTTGCCCCTGAATACCCAGAAGTCGTTTTCTGGACCGTTCATCCCTGATATGGGCAGTTCTCCAAAACGATTAATCTCATTCAGATTCTCATCAAGTAAGACAAACAGTTGCTGTTGCCCTCCTAAGAGCATTCCAACGAATTTACCGTTCTCAAGTCTTACCATCCATGAGATATAGCCGCTTTCCTTCAACTTGATGGAGTGTTCCGAACGGAATAGATAGTCTTTCCCATTTTCTCCACGCTGGAACTCCACCACTTTCTGTCCCGTTACATTGAAAGAATAGATAAAGGCATCATCTTTGGACTTTCCTATATACATCTGGCAGAACAGTTCTCCTGGTCCATTTCCAAAGACACCAGCAGTAGTGGTTTGCTTTTCAGTTTCCTCTTCAATGAACTGGAATGCACCAAAACCACGGTCGTACATCCATGAAAGTAGCAGACAATCATTTACTACCCCCAGATCCGTGACATCTCCACTTATCATCAGATCCTCAGAAAAAACATCTCCGGTGATTTCCTTTCCCTCTATGGTTGAAAATTCTTCTAAGTTGAATTCTTTCGGCTTTGAAGAGCAGGAAAAACAAAGCAGAACAGATAGGATAATAAGTGAAGAATAAGCCAGTCTCATAAGTCTCATATAATTTCCATGCGATTTATTTTAAACTAGTCCATCTATAATGGACACAGATGATTTCAGGCTTGAAGAATCACATATCCTAATGCAACTCAAACTTTATCAAAGTAGGTTCTGGAATGCGAGCGATTCCAAAAAGGCATTTCTTTTTCCTGTTCAAGGCCATCCTGGAAATACGGGTATCCAATTTCATGACAGAGACCTGTTCGCCCAGGTGATTAAAGACAAGGATTCTATTTGCTTCGGATTTCTCAGGATTACTATAGTCGTATTCGCTGACTAGCTGGTCCAGATACAAGACATAAATATAATCCTCATCCATCTGGACTGCCATAACCTGCCCGAAGGTTCTATCCTTGTTGAAAAGCAGGTCGCCATTCTTCACTTCAAAATAGGTCTTGTCGAAAAAGAGACTCCAATCCTTTTTCATGGCACCATCCTCCAAATGGTATTTGGCCAGGTACGGCAGGTCCTTTACAGAATAGACAAATGAGTCTCCCCAGGAGGCAAGCCTGCAATTTCCCAGTCTCTGCCTTGAAGAGTAGGGTCCAAGAAGAGGGTCATCTACCGGAGATTCTCCGAAATACCCTTCAGTATGCAAGCTGCTGTCTGCCAGAGCAAAGAACTCGCCAGATTTCTGGGCAATGACACCAGCATAATGGCTGTCGCCCACTCTTATGAATGAACGCACGGAGTTCTGTCTTTTTTCATCGGAAACCAATCTTTTCTCCATGGCCAGGTGCAAGGAATCTTTTTCCTCATGGATAGCCAGGATACTCAGCGATTGGTTTTTCAAGTCATTTACCCCTATCTTCTTGTCGCCCAAGAAGGATACAGAAGGAAGGAGAAACTCTTCTGGACCTGGTCCCAGAGAACCATAAGAAGTCAGAAGTTTCAAATCTGGCAGAGAATAGAGTTGCACGGGAGTTTCGCTGCTGCAAATTGCCAGATAATCATCAGAGCAGATCAGTTCAGCGTTTTTTGTGAACAGTTCTATCTCCGTGTCATGTTCAAGAAAGACTTCATCCGCCCTTGTTTCACCCATGGGAGACTGGCACCCCAATAATAAGGGTAATACACCCAATAAACAGGTTATTCTTCTCATAGCCACCCTGGCTTCTTAACGCCAAATTCAATATCAAAGCCGTAATCTCCATCTGGATAGATAACAAGCATTTCACCTGACAATTCGTTATTACTCTCATGATTGTAGCATGTTGTTCCTGCTACTGCTGCAACGACTACTGCAGCAAAAAAAACAACTTTCTTCATTGTTTTCTTTATTCTTTAAGTTTATAAAAAGTATTGTTACTTGATTATGCCGTGAATCTGAATGCTCACAGGAGATTCTTCTGTGTTACAGAATACATACACTTCCCTGAAACACTCTCCGGTTACGTC
>JAUNHZ010000233.1 GCA_030523705.1 Bacteroidales bacterium | reverse complement strand
GGCAAGAAAAAAAGAGGGCTTCGACTACCTGAGTCTCAGCCCTATATACAATAGTATTTCTAAACAAGGTTATGAAGCCGCCTTTTCTGTTCAAGACTTGCAAGATGCACACGCCAAAGGATTGATTGACAGTCGGGTCATGGCCTTAGGAGGCATCTGTAAGGAGAACATGGCCGAAGCCTTGAGCTATGGGTTTGGCGGTGTGATGATCTTAGGCTATGCCTGGAGGAATTCCTCTGCCTTTGCCAAGGTATCCAGCTTGCCTACATCTACCAACTGAAGGTATTCTTTTACGCAAGCCTTTATCTGATAGTTTGCACATACATCCAAGTAAAAATCGATGATAGAGAACTTGGATGGCCACTTGTCCATTTCCTGGAACAGACGAGGATTGAAGATATGGATACCTCCGAAAGCATACATCCGGTATTCCTTTGGATTTAGGTTTGGATAAGGAGAACGGACTTCGCCCGTAGCGATATTGGTCCATCCTACCAGATTATCCTGATCATCGAAAAGCAAGTAACGCTGTGTCTTTCTTGGACTCACCAGCAGAACGGCATCACCACGATAGGCATTCTCCTCGTAGAACTGTTTTAAATCCACATTGTGAAGGATATCTACATTATGCACCAGAAATGGTTCTCCATCGGAAAAGAAGCGTGCAGCCTTGCGGATACCGCCGCCTGTTTCCAAAAGTTCAGCGCTCTCATCGCTGATATGTGTCTTGAGGGGCTGTGGCTTGTAGTACAGATAATCAATGATCTTCTCAGAGAAATGATGCACATTCACAACAGCCTCCTTAAAGCCTGCTGCAGCCAATCTGTCAATCAGAATCTGCAGCAATGGTTTCCCTACTACAGGAACCAATGCCTTTGGAAGTGTATCTGTCAGCGGCTTGAGGCGAGTACCTAAGCCTGCCGCAAAAATCATAGCTTTCATTAGAAATCCTCCAATCTTAAACTCTGAGGCAGTTGACGGTTGCCTAGCTGAAGAATCTCCTCGGTCTTCTTTACCTGGAATGGTTCAAAGTGCTGACTGATACCCTGCTCCCTGTGCAAGAGTTCTACCTCAATACCATATTTCTTGTTGATATGCTCTGCCAAGTGCTGTGCCGCATAGACACTGCGATGCTGACCACCTGTACAACCAAAACAGAACATCAGGTTGGTGAAGCCACGCTTGATATATCGCTCTACATGAGCATCGGCCAATTTATAGACACTACGCAAGTAAACCGTAATTTCACCATCCTTCTCCAAGAACTGCTTGACAGGTGCATCCAAACCGGTCTGATGCTTGTACTCTGGATAACGGCCAGGGTTATGGGTACAACGGACATCGAATACATAGCCGCCACCGTTTCCGCTCTCATCTTGAGGAATACCCTTCCAGAATGAGAAACTGAAGACACGTACACGCAATGGACCCTTGTTATCGAACTTGGATGCGTAAGGCTTAGAATGAGTCAAAGGCTTAGGCTCACGCAACTGGACACGGGTACCATCACCCAAATCAAAGCTATCCAAAGCTATCACATCGCGCAGTACCTTAATCAGGTATGGATACTGGAAATCATTGGTATCCAGCAGGTGTTCCAAACTCTGCAAAGCTGGGGCAATGCTATCAATAAAGTGTTTCTTACGTTCAAACAAGCCACGGAAACCATAGGCTCCAAGTACCTGCAACAGACGGAAAAGCACCCAGAGATTCAGATTCTTATAGAACGTGCGCTCATCTACCTCCTTGAACTTGCGCAACTCACGGAGATAAATCTGAATGAGGTATTCACGCAAGGCCGAAGAGTACTTAGCAGATGCTTGCCACAGGAATGAAGCCACATCGTAGTACAAAGGACCACGACGACCACCCTGGAAGTCGATGAACATTGGGTCATCTCCATCCTTCAGCATCACGTTACGAGCCTGGAAGTCGCGATACAAGAACGTACTCTCTGAATCAGAAAGCAAATCCTCGGTCAATGCATGGAAATCCATCTCCAACTTGAATTCATGGAAATCCACACCAGTGAACTTCAGGAAGTCATACTTGAAATAATTCAAGTCGAACTGAATGCTGGCACGTCCCATCTCAGGCAATGGGTAGCACTGATCCCAATCCATACCCTCTGCACCCTTAAACTGCATGGAAGGAAGTTTGGCAATGGTCTTCTTGAGCAGTTCAATATGCTCCTGCGTGTATTCGCCACCCTTCTCTCTGCCTTCTTTGATGGCCTCGAACAAAGACACTGTACCCAAGTCCTCCTGGATATAATGTGTATATTCCCCGTTCACCAGATACACCTCTGGAACAGGCAATCCCTGCTCTTTAAAATGGCGAGCCATGTAAATGAAAGACTTGTTCTCATCTACCGATGGGCCTACCACACCAATGCAAGTTCCAGCAGCACCTGAAAGACGATAATAATGACGGTTACTACCTGAACCCTGCAATTTCACCACAGTTTCGCAGACTGTGCCATATTTCTCTTTATATAGATTTTCTAATATATTATCCATTTATTCAGAATTTTAGGCAAATTTACGAAAAAACAATGGTATAGCCAAAAAAAAG
>JAUNHZ010000232.1 GCA_030523705.1 Bacteroidales bacterium | reverse complement strand
CTTTCGGTGTTTTTCGTCCCCTCTCTACATTATACGCTTCGTTCTGTGCCCCATAAACGAGCAGAAGCATCGATAATATCCTTGTAGACACCGCCTTTACGATAGACTTCGTCAGGATTACCCGACTGCTCTACCTTTCCGTCTTTCAAAGCATAAACCATATCTGAGTCAATGATCTGAGAGATGTTATGGGAAATCATAATCACTGTACGACCCTTTTTAATATCATCTATACTAGCCTTAATCTGCTCTGTAGCAATAGCATCAAGTGATGCGGTTGGCTCATCCAAGAATACGATAGGTGGATTCTTGAGGAACATACGTGCTATAGCTATACGCTGCTGCTGTCCACCCGACAGTTGCTGAGCCTTGCTCTGGAAACCATTTGGCAATTTCATAACCTGCTCATAAATATAGGCTTTCTTGGCTGCATCCTCTATCTCTTCGAGCGTTGCATCAGGTTTTCCATAACGGATATTTTCTTCAATCGTACCATCAAAGATATGGTTCTTTTGGAGTACAAGTCCTATGTTTTCACGAAGATAGTGTGTATCCCAATCTTTCAGTTCTACCCCATCAAGCAAAATCTTACCACAGTCTGGAGCATAGAATTTATCCAGCAAGTTTACTATAGTCGACTTACCCGCACCGCTTAATCCCACAAAAGCGGTAATTCTACCTGGGACAATCTCCATATTGATATCATGAAGAGCCTTATTTCCATTTGGATAGGTAAAGTCCACATGCTGAATCTGGAACTCTCCTTTCACCTTTTCTGGCTTATACTTTCCCGTTTGTTCCACCTCAGGTTCAGCATCAAGTATGTGGAAGAAACCCTCTGCATAGATCAGTGCATCATTCAGCTGGTCGAAAATACGCTGCAACTGAGTAATTGGCGCAGTGACATTGGCGAAGAGCATGACATGATACATAATCTTACCGATAGTCATACCTGGATAGCCAATCAGTACCAGATAAGCTGTAAGAATGATAATCAGTACCGTACCCACCTGACGAACGAAACTCTTGAGACCATCATAATAGAATGAGGTTTTGCGCACAAGCATCTGGTTATCAGTGAACTTAGTCTGCAAATCCCACTGTTTCTGACTCTCAATAGATTCACGGTTGAAGGATTTGATTACATTCATACTTTCAATGATACCCATGATACCATGGCTCTTCATCTCACGGAAAGATCGCATGTTCTGTCGCCAACCTTTCAATTTTTTAGCTTGCGCTATGGTGATCCAAATATAAATAGGAACAATGAATAAAGCCGTCAGTCCCACATAGAAGTTAGCAGCAAACATGAGAATGAGAGCCAAGAAAGCGCTGGTAAATAAAGGCAGCAAGTCTATGAACACATTCTGTACGGTGCTTGATAGACTTCCAACACCTTGATCAATACGTGTTTGCAACTTTCCCGTATCATTCTCAGCCTTTGAGAAGAAAGCCATGCGATACGTCAGGATTCTATCTACCACGGCTTGTGCCAGATCCTTAGAAACTAAGATTCGCATACGCTCGCCAAAATAGTTCTGCGCATACGTAATCAGAGCAGATAGTAATTCCTTACCTAGCAACACTATGGTTATGATAGTCAGGATATTCACGGCTTTAGACCACTCAAATCCCGTAGGAGAGATGAGCGCATTGATAGCATCAACAGTACGGTCAAGTACGATGGCATTCACCTGAGCTATCAATGAGCCTATCAGAGTGAGAATCAGGGTAATACATACCAGCCACCGATACGGACGTACGTAGGGAGCTATCTTACGGAAAAGTTGGAAAAGATTCATCTTTTATTCTTGTTTGTCTTTGCGGAAGAAACCACGGAGTGCACCGCTGACTTTACTTGCTCCACGTTTAAGAACTTTTGTAGCCTTAGCAGCTGTAGTATCTGCAAACTCGCCAGCTTCTTTCAGGTACTTCTTGCTAAGTTTCTTGTTGTAGCGTCCCACGTAGCTATAATAAATCTGCACCTCGTCATCGGTCATCTTCTTCTTATACATGGTGGAATACTCATGCTTGATGTCTTTATAGACTTTCTTCCAACTGTCAATCTGTGGCTCGGTAGGATCTTGCACAGCTTCAATAGTAGTGCAGAAGGTATTAAACGAGTCGAGGAACTTCTTCACATCGGCATTCTGTGCCATACAAACTGCTCCGTTGCATACCAGGAGCAATGCAATCAAAATTCGTTTCATAGTTATTTCCTTTTATAAAATATGCATAATTTCTGCTAATGTATTCACTTCATAGTTCACCGGTTCCGGTGCGGTAAAATCTTGCGGATGAGCATTAAAGAACATAACATCCAAACCTGCAGCCTGAGCTCCCTGAATATCCGTCACAAAATTATCACCTATCATAAGGGTGATCTCTGGCTTGGCACCACTTTGCTGGAAAGCATACTGGAAATAGGCTGCCGATGGCTTGTTTGCACCCGCATCTTCGGATAAGATGATGGTATCAAAGAACTCCATCAGTTTAGAGGCATTTAGCTTCTTATACTGTACCTCATGGAAACCGTTGCTGCACAGATGACAGCGATAGCCTTCGGCCTTTAAAT
>JAUNHZ010000050.1 GCA_030523705.1 Bacteroidales bacterium | reverse complement strand
TTGTTGCTCAGGACCTTAAAATATGTTTAATGTTATAGTGCTGCGAAATTAAGGGTTATATGAAATATGGAATTTTCTTTATAAAAATCTGCCATAATGCATTTTGTAGGAATACTGTAAATTAGTATCTGCTTATGGCAGATTGCAGTAAAAATGAAGATTTTGCACTAGAATTGACGCAGAACCCCAATTATTTTGATTTCCATGCTGCTACAGCTTTTTATTCTATCTCAAATTTATCACTTCCAGCCACCATTGTAAGATTATATCTATCACCAAGCCATGGCGTGTCTATGTACCAGATGATGCGGTCCGACAACTGGGCTACAACGCACCCATCGAGGTGTATGAGCGCAAGTACTATCGCTATGCGGAACCAGAGTACAGCATAACGGATATGCCCATGTCGCAGAACGACTATGAGGTCATGCAGGAAGCCGTTGACATGCTCCGGCAGCTGGAGGACTTTGAGCAGTTCTCTGAAATGAGCGATGTCATCAGCCGCCTTCAGGACAAGCTGGCTGTCACAAAGCACAACCGTAAGCCGATTGTCCATTTCGACAGTGTCCCTCACCTGAAGGGCCTGCGCCTGCTTAATCCTCTTTATAATTATATTGCACACAAGCAGACGCTGAGGATAACGTACCAGTCGTTCTCTGCCCGTCAGCCTCAGGAGTTCATCCTCTATCCCTATCTGTTGAAGGAGTTCCGCAACCGCTGGTTCCTCTTCGGCTGCCAGGCTAAGGACATGAAGCTCTACAGC
Organism: Bacteroidales bacterium; assembly: GCA_030523705.1. Taxonomy (GTDB): domain Bacteria; phylum Bacteroidota; class Bacteroidia; order Bacteroidales; family Bacteroidaceae; genus Minthousia. The sequence goes on along the minus strand of JAUNHZ010000050.1, from coordinate 15,427 downwards.
CTGCCCCCAAGTACCTCCGGCCCAATCATTCCCGTCCAACGTCGGACTGCCCCACGTCCTCTTTTTCTATTGTTCTTTACTAAAATTAGGAACAAATTTCTTTTTGTTCCTAAATATTTACTAAATTTGCAACGGAATTGGTTTCCTGGGGGTGTCCGTTAGGGATCGCTACCCAGGAACGAAGAGGGAACGCAGTGGGAATCTGCGACTATACCCGTAGCTGTATACTCCAATTTTAGGACCCTATACATTCATATGTCACTGATTAACGGTTGTAATCGGGAAGACGTGTAGGGTGGAGCAAGCCAGAAGACCTGCCAATTTGCTTTTATACACAGAATGCCCTCGGGGATAAGGAATTTTGTGCTGCTATTTTTCATTTATTAAATAAATAAGGTGTAGAATGATGAATCATTTCTGTCATTCATTGGTGCGCATGCTCGTGATGGCCTTTATGCTGGTGGTCGTTGGGGCATCGGTTATGGCGCAGAATATTGCAGTAGTGCAGCAGGGTAAGGTTACGGATAGAGATGGGAACCCGCTTTCCATGGCATCAGTGACAGTCAAGGGTACGGTCACGGGTACTTACACCAATGACGATGGTCGTTTCTCACTGAAGGTCAAGCCGGGAAACCTGGTGCTGGTGGTGCAGTTCATGGGGTATGAGTCCCAGGAGGTGCAGATTGATGCGCGCACGGGTCATGACTTGCACATCCAACTGGTGGAGAGTGGCTATACGCTGCATGGCGTGACGGTAACGGCCAAGAGTAAGGAGCAGCAACTCAGGGAAGGTGCATTTACTGTGAGTGCGCTGGATATCAAGAGTATAGCCAGCAGCGTTACGAATCTGAACGATTTGGTGAGCCGTAGCAGTGGTGTGAACATCCGCACCGATGGTGGCTTGGGTAGTAATTTCGATTTGTCGCTGAACGGCATGTCGGGTAATTCCATCCGATATTTTGTCGATGGCGTACCATTGTCTACTCGCGGCTCTGGTGTGACCATGGCTAATTTCCCTATCAACTCCATAGATCATATCGAGGTATATAAGGGTGTAGTTCCCAGTAAGTTGGGTGGCGATGCTTTGGGTGGTGCCATCAACATCATTACCAAGCAAGAACGAAAAAATTTTGTCGATGCCAGCGTGAGTGTCGGCAGTTTTGGCACTTATATGGCCGATTTAAACGCACAAGTTGTCCTGCCTAAGAGTGGCATACTGGTGCGTCCACAGTTTAGTGTGAACCGTTCCAAGAACAACTATAAAGTGCATAACGTAGAGGTTTGGAATGCCGATGAAGCGCGCTATGACACCGTAACCCGCCGTCGTTTCCACGATGCATACGAGAATTATAACGCGCAGCTGGAGGTGGGCGTGGAGAAGAAATCCTGGGCCGATGTGTTCATGCTGGGCGCTACTTTCAACCAGACCGACAAGGAGATTCAGACGGGAACCATACAGTCCATTGTGTTTGGAAAGGCCGAGCGTAAGGAAAAAGCGCTGGGACTGCAGGCGAAATATAGGAAAGACCAGTTCCTGCTGGATGCTCTCTCCCTGAACCTCCATGCCAGCTACACCTGGGACCACAGCATTACGGTGGATACAGCCTTCCAGCGTTACAACTGGAACGGAACATATAAGGAACAGTCCAGAAATGAGCTGATTGGTCGTGAACGAATGTACCGCCACTATAAACGTCCTATGGCTACCGTGCGTGGAAACCTGAACTATGTGGTGAACGCACAGCATGCCCTTAACCTGAACTATCTGCTCACCCGCACGGGAAACCGTAGATATGATACAGTGGAGGATTACTACCCTTACTTGAAGGATACGTTTGAACCTACAAACGATGTGATTCTGCGTCATGTGCTGGGCTTAGGATACGAGCAGAACCTGCTTGAGGGCCGTTGGGTGAATTCCTTCTTCCTGAAAGACTATGTGAATAAGGTGACCATAGAACAGAATGATACTCCGCTGATTACGGGTGCTAACGATGTGGCTAAGAAGACCACCAAGAACACCTTAGGTGGTGGTTTTGGCTCCCGTTTCACCATCTGGGAGCCACTGAGCGTGAAACTGAGCTATGAAAGGGCACAGCGTCTGCCTCAGGCCAGGGAGCTGCTGGGAAATGGCTCCACCACCTATCCAAACCTGAAGCTGAAGCCAGAGCAGAGTCATAACATCAACTTGGGTGTCTATGGCAACTGGCAGATGGATCAGAAGAACCTGCTATACTATGAGCTCACGGGTTTCTGGCGCAAGGTGGAGGATTACATTCACTTGCGTGTGAATGACAATGATGGAACCGCACAGTATGAGAACGTGAACGATGTGACTACCAAGGGATTAGAGGGTGAGGTACGCTATCAGCATGGTCGATGGCTGCAGGCAGTGGCGAATGTGAGCTACCAGCAGAGCTTGGATATGAACAAGTACTTGGAGAACGGTGGCGTGAGTGCTACCTATAAGAACCGTGTGCCTAACAAGCCTTGGCTGTATAGCAACCTGGACCTGACACTCACTGGATTCGACTTCCTCAAGCAGGGCGACCGCCTTCGCTTTAATGCGCTCTATCAGTATGTACACTGGTTCTATCTGTCGTGGGAGGGCTATGGCTACCTGCCAAGTAAGGCCCGCATTCCTAGTCAGCACATGGTGAACGCACAGCTTACCTATTCCTGGAATCAGGACCGCTACAGCGTGACCCTGGAGTGCGACAATGTATTAGACAAACTGGCATTTGATAATTATAAACTGCAGAAACCGGGACGCTCATTCATGACCAAGTTCCGTGTCTATCTGCGCTAAAATTTTAAAAATATGAAGAATCTGAAGTTTTTAAGCTGGGCTTTCCTGGCTTGTACCCTGAGCTTCACTGCCTGCAGTGACTCAGATGATCCTGCTCCAGCTGCTGCGCTGGAAGTAGTTCAGTCAAGTACCATGATCCCTGCAGAAGGTGGCATGGTGACTGTAAATGTAACCTCTAACACTGACTGGAGCGTAACCACTAACGTGGATTGGCTCAAGGTGAGTCCTGCCAGCGCTAATGGAAATGCTGTTGTGGAGCTCTCTGCCGATGCCAACGAGTCTTATGACTCTCGTATCGCCAGCGTGACCGTAAAGCATGTTGCCGATGGCGCTGTACTGTCTAAGGAATTCACTGTACAGCAGGCTGGCAAGGCTAAGCCTACCTATCACTTCGACCTAATGGTTTCCGTAGGCGGTACTACCGGTATGGGTTCTTCGGGTGTGACATCTACCTTGATCCGTAACCTGACTCCTGATGAGGTGGAGGATGCCAATAATACCATCTCTTTCAAGGGCATTGGCGTGGACATTCAGGCTGAGGTGAACTCTGAGGCTATCATCAGAAACGGTTATTACTATGAGGCATCGCCACTGAGCAACAGCTGGTATGGCAAGTACATCATTAATGATAACAAGAAGGTGGAGACTGTGGCTCGCTTTGAGATGGGTAAGAATGTCTTCAAGGCCAAGCAGTACACTCACGCATGGACTGGCGATAACACGCTGTTATTCCTGGGTGCCGACAAGGCTGTAAGTAACCGTGGTTCCAACAAGGCTACCTCTAATACCATTATGTGGGCACGCGTGAAGGATAACGGCACTTCACTGAACATGGAGGCCGAGGGTACACTGGATCTGACCACTCCTACTAAGGAATTCAAGGAGGGTGGTATCACTGCCTTCTCAACCACTGGTCTGGCTACTTACCGCGCAAGCGATAACACTTTGATTTACGTATTCGTGGATAACGACCTGACTGCCAAGACCTTAGTGAAGGGCGTATTCGTAGCATTCATTGACCCTGCTACCATGGAGGTGAAGAAGGTCATCAAGGATGACCGTGCAGAGACCCTCTCTGGTACTGCATACGGTGAGCTGCAGCAGGATAAGATGTTCTTTGATGAGAACGGTGATTTGTACATCGGTGCAGAGAACTACATTACCTGCACTAACAGCACCAGCACTACCTCACAGTACGGTCGTATCTTGCGTATCAAGAAGGGTGCTACTGAGTTCGATAAGGAATATTTAGGCTACTCTGACTACCAGGATGGCAAGATCCTGTCTATGGACTACCTGGGCAACGGTAAGATTGCCATGACCATGCAGGATCCTGTGAAGACCGGCTTGTCAAGCTCACGCGACTACTACGCTGGCTGGAGCCAGAACGATGTAAGTACCTATTATATTATCTATGATATGGCCAGCGGTAAGGCTACCGACCTGAGTGAGATTCCATTCTCAAGCGGTTCATTCTCAGACCGTGTGGCTGTAGTGAACGGCAAGTGCTACATTGCCAGCAGTCCTGACACCAGCAAGGAGCAGCTCCCAGCCATCTACATCTATGACATTGCCAGCGGAAAGCTCACTAAGGGCGCCAGCATTGAGGCTGGATTCTACATCAACCGTCTGAACGTAGTAGATAACCTGAAGTAATGAAATTATTGCCAAAGATTCTATCACTATCTCTCTTAATCGTGGCTCTGGCCTCTGCCGCATGGTGGGGCTGGAGCCATGTGCTCTGTAAGCCAACCACCATTGTGTTGGTGAATTTGAGAGAGGCCACTGAGGCCGATATCCTGGCTAACAACGACCATCCGCAGATTAGGCTCAAGTCAGTCCCTATGTCGGAGCTCCGTGATTTTAAGGACATTGATGCCGTATTCTGCAATTCCTATGGTCTGACGCTCGACGAGGAGCAGCAGGCTGCCATGGAAGAAGCGGTGAAGCGAGGCATGGTAGTGTACTCCCATTTCAGCGGCTCTACCACCAGCAAGGCCGAAGATGCCATTTACCGGAACCTTACACCGGAACAGATAGACACCCTGCAGAGCTATTTCCAGAACCAGAACCGGGAGAACTACCGGAACGGTCTGCGTTACCTGCGCCATCTGGCTACCCCACATGCATATGGAGACCAGCACTATGAGAAACCGCAGGAAATGCCTAAGGTGCTGTTCTATCACCGGGAGTACGGTAAGTATTTCAAGAACCCTAGGGAACTGGAGGAATACCTGAAAGAGAAGGGCCTGTTCCATGAGGGTGCCCCTAAGCTGGCCTTGATAGGCGGTATCACCTTCCCAATGGAAGGAAACCGTCCGCATCTGGATACGCTCATCACACAGTTTACGGAGAAAGGATATAATGTCTATCCGCTCACGGCTGTGGGTCCTATGCGTGGCCGCATGCTCAAGATGCTGCACCCCGACGCCATCATCAACATACCGATGGGCGTGCTGGGAAACGACAGCCTAGTCCAGAGCCTGCATGCGCAGAATATCCCAGTTTTTGCACCGTTCCCCGCAAATATGACCCGTGAGGAATGGCAGGATAAGAACCGGGCACTGGCGCAGGGCACCAAGACCTCACGAATTGTGCTGTCGGAGATTGACGGTGGCATAGCGCCTTACTGCATTGCACAGCACTATCTGATGGAAGACGGTTCCCACCGTTGGAAGGCCGATGTGGCTCAGTGCCAGCGTTTTGTGAACTACGTGGACCATTATTTAGGGCTAAGGACGAAGGATAATGCAAATAAGAAAGTAGCCATCTGCTATTTCAAGCAGCCGGGAAAAGATGCCTTGCTGGCTAGCGGCATGGAGGTCATTCCATCGCTCTATAATTTCCTGAATAAACTGGCATCAGCGGGTTATAACGTAAAGGATTTACCATCTACCTTAGCGACATTTGAGCAGGAGATTCACCAAAAAGGATGGGTTCCTGATTTCAATAAACCAGAAGAAGTGCAGTCGTTTATAGATAGCGCCAGTCCGTTATGGATAGAGAAAAGCACCTATGAGAACTGGGCGCAGCAAGTGCTTACCCCATCAGCCTATCAGGCAGTTGAGCAGCGTTATGGTGCCGCACCAGGAAACTTTTTAGCTAAGGATGGAAAGGTGGCCATGGCCTGTCTGCAGTATGGAAACGTGCTGATTTTCCCTCAGCCAAGAGCGGCAGTGGGAGAGGATGATTACAAAATGGTGCATGGTGTGGATGTACCTCCTCCTCATACCTACCTTGCTCCTTATTTATATATGCAGGAAGGTTTTGGGGCAGATATCTTGATTCATTTTGGAACCCACGGAAGCCTGGAGTTCACGCCAGGAAGGGATGCTGCCATGCGTCCGGACGACTGGAGCTTTGCGCTAGTAGGGGACCGTCCACATTTCTATTTCTATACCACGGGTAACGTGGGTGAGGGCGTGATAGCTAAACGCCGTACACATGCCGCGCTGGTAAGTCACCTCACGGCACCATACGTGGAGAGTGGCATGCGACAGAAATACGCGGACCTGTTAGATCAGATTCATAAGGCTATAGAAACAGAAGGAAAAGATATTCAGTTGGTTCTGTCTATCAAGAAGCAGATTACAGCCCAGGGACTGAACCGCGAGTTAGGTTTAGATGACAAGCTAGAAGTGCCTTATACACAGGAAGAACTGGAGCGCCTGGATGCCCACCTGGAAGAAATCTGCAACGAGCACATGCAGGGTGCGTTCTATGTCATGGGTGAGCCATACAGCGCATCGGATAACCTGACCACCACGCTGGCCATAGCCGCAGAGCCATTGGCTTTCTCCATGGCAAAAGCTGACAGTGAGGCTGGAAAGATTACTCCTAAGGATGCCAGAAGCTACGAATATGTGGTCCATCACTATCTGGCTAAGGCTAAGCAGCAGATTACGGTCAGCCTGCAAGCTGGAAAGGCTGTAAATCCGGCAGTGGAAGAGGCATTGACTTACAGTAAGCTGCTGGCAGTCAGTCCACAGCAGGAGTTGGATGCCATGCTTCATGCCATGAATGGTGGTGCGCTGGCACCAGCACCTGGAGGTGATCCTGTGCTTCAGCCTAATGTACTGCCTACTGGTAGGAATATGTACAGCATTAATCCGGAATCTACCCCAGACAAAATGGCTTGGGAAAGAGGTAAAATATTGGCAGAGAACACATTGGCTTCTCATCTGAAACAGCATGGCAGCTATCCTAAGAAGGTGGCTTATACCTTCTGGGCTGGCGAGTTCATCAGTTCTGGTGGTGCCACTGTAGCACAGGCGCTGTGGATGCTGGGTGTGGAACCCGTGCGCGACAGCCAGGGACGTATCAGCGAGTTGCGTGTGGTGCCTGCATCGGAGCTCAAGCGTCCGCGTGTGAATGTGGTAGTGCAGGTCAGCGGTCAGCTAAGGGACATTGCGGAGTCCCGTTTGCGACTGATTACCGATGCCATCAGAATGGTTTCTGAACTGGATGAACCTGATAACGGTGTACGCGAAGGAACGTTGGAACAAGAGAAACTGTTGACACAGAAAGGATTAAGCGCTAAGCAAGCCAGAGAGCTTTCCGTAATGCGTATCTTTGGTCCTGCCAATGGTGGCTACAGCACCGGTATGCTAAACCGTGTGGAGCTAAGCCAGGAATGGACTGACACCCAGGAGCTTACGGCTGATTACCTGAACAACATGGGTGCCATGTATGGCGATGAGGAGCATTGGGGACAGTTTACCGATGGTCTTTTTGAGAGTGCACTGAGTGAGACCGAGGTCATCATACAACCCAGACAGAGCAATACCTGGGGACCGCTCTCCCTGGATCATGTCTATGAGTTCACCGGTGGACTTTCCATGACCGTGAAGCAAGTGACTGGAAAAGAGCCCGATGCGTTTATGGCTGATTACCGCAACGTGCATCATACCCGTATGCAGGATTTGAAAGAGGCCATGGCTGTAGAAGTGCGAACCACCTTATTGAACCCCGTGTTTGTCAAGGAGCGCATGAAAGGTGCAGAAAGCACAGCCGAGGCGTTTGGCGAACTCTTCCGTAATGTATTCGGCTGGAGCGTAACCAGGCAGTCAGTGCTTGATGAAGATCTTTATCAGGACATGTTCGATATGTACATTGCTGATGCCCAGAATCTTGGCATTCAGGAATACCTTCAGAAGGTGGACCCAGCTGCCTTAGCATCCATGACCACCTCTTTACAAGAGTGTGCGCGAAAGGGATATTGGAAAGCCACGGAGAGTCAACTCAAGAAACTGGCTGATACCCAGGCAGCAGTATCACCTGCTGAGGTAACTAGTGCTACAGATAACGGCAAGCAGATGGTCTTGCGCGATGAACATGCACAAGAAGGCATGAAACTTCCAACAGACTTGTTAGCCGGAATAGCTGCCATTGTACTCATCTTAGTGGGTGTGATCCTATTTATACGTAACAAGAAAAAATGACCGTACAGTTACTCATACTGCTGGGCATGGGGCTCAAGATGAGCTTCTGGTCAAGGCGTGCAGGGGCTTTCATAGCTGGCCTCTGCATGCTCTTCTCCTTTGGCATCCTGCACCGGACCGTGGAGATTCCACAGCATGTGCTCCTGGACTGGATGCAGGATTACCACAGCCTGCAAGATATAGCTGTATGCCTGGTCCTAGATGTGGCTTTGCAGGTAGGTTTCTGCATGTCCGTCGTACGACAGCACTATGCCGTAAACGTTTCTAAGGCAAGCCTTTGGTGCCACCGTTTACTCTTGGCGTGTCCCTGTTTCATGCTGTTTGGCTGCATCTTCCTTACGCAAGTCAAGTTGCTGGGTCTGTTCCCAGGCCAAAGCTTCTGGATTACGGCCAGCATGGAAGGACTAGCTGTAGCACTCTTGCTACTACTCCTCCAAAAAGGTTTCAAGCAGTGGCTTCCCCAGGCAGACAACAGGCTGGAACTGCTGTTTCTGGTCCAGGTGCTGGTAGGAATAGTTGGCATACTCACCACCGTATGTGGTAATCAACCCCTTTAAAGACAATAAATTATGCATTATATTTCTGAAACACTCTATTGGATTTCCACAGGCCTGATGGTGCCGGTGGTACTATTCCTCGTCTTGCTGTTCATCCGGGCCCTCTGGCTCATTTTAGGATTCTTTGGGCAATTTGTGCAGGTCAAGCGTGAGGAATCCGTGCTTTATAGGCAGTTCCTGCAGGCAGGTGCCCTACAGCTGGAAGAGTTGGAAAGCTCATTGCCACAGGCATCTCATCTGCTGGTTACCCCTTTTCTGGCAGATATGCTGCAGCATAAAGCCGAAGCGCATCATCTGAACTTGCAGGCAGCAGCGTTTGAGCTGGCTGCCGACAAAGAGCTAAGCCTTTGTAAGACCCTTACGAAACTGGGCCCAATGCTTGGTCTGATGGGAACCCTCATCCCCATGGGTCCCGCACTGGTAGGGTTAGCGCAAGGCGACATCTCCTCTATGGCATATAACATGCAGGTAGCTTTTGCCACTACCGTGGTAGGACTATTCTGCAGTGCCACAGGTTATCTCATCGGTCAAGTAAAGGAGCGCTGGTTCTTTCAGCAGCAAGCCTGGCTGCAATGTCTGTTGGATTTGTTCATCCCTAAAAACGTATCGCCATGCGTAAGTCGCTGATTAAGAAGCATGAAGATACAGACCCGATGAGTGTGGTCAGTAATCTGTTCGATGTTGCCATGGTATTTGCCGTGGCCCTGATGGTGGCGCTTGTAGGTCGATACAATATGTCGGAACTCCTCACCCAAGAGGATTTCACCATGGTAAAGAACCCCGGAAAGGACAACATGGAAATCATCACAAAAGAGGGAGAGCAGGTTCACCGTTATGTCCCCAGTGAATCCCAGCAGGCCGGAAAGAAAGGCAAACGCGTAGGCATAGCCTACCAGTTAGAAAACGGTGAAATCATCTACGTCCCCGAGTAATAGGGAGACTTGGGGACTGGTGCTGGGCTATTCCGAATGAATGGGACAAGGCCCTGTCCCCAAGTCCTACAATAAATGTTAATAGAAACTATATCTGAACAGATTACATTTCTTTACCTCTCATTTTGAGATTGAGGTAAGTGATTTGCAGTCATTGAGTTATTGTTTCTATGAGATATTGGATAACGTGCATATTCATTCTGGGAAACCTTTAGGTACCGCTATTACTCATTTCGATGCTACAAAGGATGTGCTTAGGGTGTTGGTCGCAGATGATGGCATGGGAATTCGTGAATCACTGGCTGAAAATGAGAAGTTGGTGCTGCCGGAGAGAATGCTACTAATGTATTGTGGTGATACGCCAAGTTTATTGGCAATATGTGAGTATTCTAAGTCTCATCTTGGAATTTGTCGTCGTCACGGTCCGCTATGGCCAGGATGCACTGGGTTTTCTCCCAGGCTTGTGTTTTCTGCAAAATATATATTAACGGGAAAATAATACCGTAAAACTTGCCGATATCGGCAAAAAGGAGTAGTTTTGTAGCGAAAAATACAAAAAAACTTGCCGGTAATGGATTTTATATCAGTAAAGGAATATGCAGAGAGGTACAGTATGAGTGAGCGTACTGTACGAAATCAATGTGCTCAAGGAAAGATTCTAGGTGCCGTTTTAGTTGGCAAGACCTGGATGATTCCTGCATCATTTTCTCCAGACCAAGTGGTAAAATCCAAAGGTCGCCCTTCTGCACTTTTAAAAGCGCTCCAAGAGCAGATGAGTATGAAGATGAAAGGTGGCATCTATCATCGAACCCAAATAGATTTGACTTATAATTCCAATCATATAGAGGGAAGCAAGTTGACTCATGAACAGACAAGATCCATTTTTGAGACCCATACTGTGGGTATGTCTGATGGGACAGTCCGTGTGGATGATATCATGGAAACTGTCAATCACTTTCGCTGTGTGGATATGATTATCACTCATGCACAAGATGCACTCACCGAGCAGTTCATTAAAGAACTTCATGCTACCTTAAAATCTGGAACCTCGGATAGTACCAAAGACTGGTTCAAGGTAGGAGATTATAAATTACTCCCCAATGAGGTTGGAGGTATGGAAACTTGTTCTCCAGAAGAAGTATCTCATGAAATGAAAAGTTTACTGAAGGCTTATCATTCCAAGAAGAAAAGGAGTTTTGATGATTTGCTGGATTTTCACAAGAAATTTGAAACTATTCATCCGTTCCAAGATGGTAATGGACGTGTAGGTCGCTTGATTCTATTTAAGGAATGTCTCTGTAACCATATCGTTCCTTTCATCATAACAGAGGAACTGCGTTATTTCTATTACAGAGGCTTGCAGAATTGGCCGCAAACGCCTGGCTATCTCAGGGATACTTGTCTTACAGCACAGGATCAGTTTAAGGAACTGATGCGGTATTTCAGGATTGAGGAATGAAAGTTTCCCAAACTCTCTCGCTAGATTTTCTGTAGGTCGGACATCTTTTCTCTTTGTATATGGCTTACTTTGCACCAACATTCATAATTTAGCATCTAAAACTGCAGAAATTTGCGTTTTTATAGTGCTGGAAACTTTATTTTGCATACCTTTGCAACCAGCAATAACAATTATGCTTTAAGAGCATAATGTTCTGACAGCATAATAATTTTCAGACTATGAAATTTGTAGACAGAACAGATGAAACACACCGCCTGAAAACAGTCTTATCCCGGGATAATGCTGTTGTTGTGGTGTATGGACGCAGACGCCTGGGTAAATCAGAACTGATAAAAAGAGTTCTTGCAGATAAAGATATTTATTTCCTGGCTGACCGCTCTGAAGGACGCCATCAGCGCGAACTGCTCTCAAAAGTTATTGCACAGTCCATTCCCGATTTTGACAAGGTGGAATATCCTGATTGGGAAACTTTATTCCGTGCAATCAACTACAGAGTACAGCAGGGGATTACCTTGTGCCTGGATGAGTTCCCCTACATGGTGGAATTATCCACGGAGCTTCCGTCTGTCCTGCAAAAACTCATCGATGAGAAATCGCTTCGCTACAATCTCATCTTCTGCGGATCCTCACAGACCATGATGTACGGAACTTTCCTTGATGCCAACGCTCCTCTTTACGGCAGGGCAAGTGCAACTATAAAGCTAACGCCTATCCGTCTGCCTTATCTGCAGGAGGCTCTGCAGATAGAGGATGCTGTACGTGTCATAGAGGAATATTCCGTATGGGGAGGCGTTCCACGCTACTGGGAACTTCGTGAGCCAGAACAGACACTTGAAGCCTCTTTATGGAGCAACATATTCTCTGTGAATAGTACACTATACGAGGAACCGGCAAAACTCTTGATGGATGACGTGAAGGACCTGGTCAAAACATCCACCCTGATGTCATACGTGGGAAGTGGTGCAAATCGTCTTTCTGAGATTGCCTCAAGAGCTGGAGAACCTGCAACCAATCTGTCACGGCCGCTTAAGAAACTTGTGGACTTGGGATTCCTGGAACGTGAAATCCCGTTCGGGACAAACGAAAAGTCTTCCAAGAAGAGTCTGTACAAGATAGCAGACCCTTTCATGGCGTTCTATTATCAGTTTGTGGTTCCAAACCGTTCGTTTATAGAGCTCGGCCGCACAAAACCCATAGAACTGGCTTTAAATTCACACTTCGGTGAGTATGTAAGCATGCAGTGGGAAAGACTGTGCCGTGACGCTATAACCGGCAATGATTTCAATGGTATTATCTACGGACAAGCTCACCGCTGGTGGGGAAGTGTATTGAATGAAGATGGTAAACCTGAGCAGGTGGAGATAGATGTCATGGCAGAATCTCTTGACAAGAGGACGCTTTTGGTTGGTGAATGTAAATGGACAACAGAAAAGAATGCGACTCAGCTGACATCTGAACTCCTAAGAAAAGCAACTCTGCTGCCATTCTCTAAAGACTATAAAAAAATCGTTCCTGTCTTATTCCTGAAGACTAAGCCAGAAGGCAATGCAGACAACGTGATTTTGCCAGAAACAATATTGGGAATGTTTTGAATTAACTGGTATTAACAGATATTTACCATTAGTTATCTGCAGAATATTAAGAATCTATATTTTTGTCCCATTGTCAAAGTTTTATTGACTGATATTATAGAGCCAAAAATAATCAGCCTGTGGTTTTCATGGCGTTTGAAATGAGAGAAAACGGGAATGCTTCACAGATTTATGGCTAATGATTAAAGATTACCTCATCATTAATTATAGGGAAGTACACTCCTCTATAATCCAATGCCAGATATTTATGGGTAGGTAGTGGTGAACATGCTGGCAATAGAATGATGCCCACCTGATCTGTGAGCTGGATATCCTGATCTACCCATTCCCGGTCTACATGAAAGAACTTGTTATTTATGAGTGTTGTCTCACCATCTATTTCTTCCACATCTTGCACCAGTATGTTATCACGAGTTATGGCATAGAGTGAAAGATGGAACTGATAATCTGTAGCAGGGAATGCATTGGAATATGAGTCCTTCAGTTTCCAGCCCTTATCCGTTTTCCTGAATTTCTTGCAGAAATAATCAAAATACTGATTCTGGGAAGACAAGCGTTTCAATTGCAAGTTGTCCAGATCTTCTGTCCATGCCCATTTTGAATTTAACTGGCGGATATCAGTAAAATGTATCATATTAGTCATACCATCCTTGTCAAAACTTGCATTCCAGGAAGAAAAGGCGGAATATTGTTCCACCGGTTTCATTTCCAGAAGTGGCTCTATATATTTAGGGTGGTAAATACGAGCCGTAGAAATACCAAATTCAGATCCTAAGAACAAGGTGTATCGTGTATAGGTATGCTGCCGGATATGGCACTTATACAAATAGTAAGAGTTCGACAGATTTTGGAAGAACCAGAAGAGATGAGGATGCTTTTCATCCCACCAAAGGGTAGGGAACTCTTCGCTTCTATTAATACCTACACTCTCAAAAAACACCGTATTTGCTATGGCCTCTCTGGATAATTCTGGAGACAGCGATTTCCGTGTTACATCGCAGAAATGATAGAGAATGGCAATGGCCTTTAGCCTGTCGCTAAGTGAACAACTATCCTTAAGCAGTAGAGATGCATATTCCTTTTTCTGGAAGAAATAGCAGCCTTCCCGGATGATATAATTCTCCATAAAAGTCAGGAAAGCATCCAAAGGTTGTTCTGCCACTTTCCCCTTTCCGGAATAATGTGGTAGGATACCTAAAGCCAATAGAAGTGCCAGTTTCAAATCCAAGTGTGAATCGGCTTCTTCCAGCAGTTCATCCCATTCCGTGTCTCTGTCTATTTCCCATTCTGCATCATGGAACAGGATAAAGTCCAGTAGAATGAAGGCTCTTTCAGTAAATTCCTTGGTATTCTTTTTGAACCATTTGGAAAGACCATATTCGGAAAAACGGTTTGAAGTCTGCTGATAATCATCCAAGAGATTCTCCAAACTCAGCTCTGTTTCTTGAAAAACCACATGGCAAAGTTCATGGAAGATGGCATTCACGTTAAAGTCCGACAATCTTTTTAGGGTAGCCACAGAGTTTTGGGAGAAGTCGCGGTCTATCAGTTTACCAAACTCCTCCTTATTCTTAGCCACTAAGCCAGTGCGGCTTACAGCCATCAGTCTTTCCCTATTCTGTTCCATGTGGTAGAAGGTATCAAAATACCTTTTTCTTGTGTAATTTAGTTTCTTCAGGGCAAAAGTAGAAATAAATCTTCTTGTTACCAAATCTCAATTCTATTTTTGTTGGGAATAAGAAAAATGAATATGCACAGGAAAAAAGTCCGCATCTTATGCACAATATATCCGGAAAATACGTATTTTTGCAATGTGGTGTTCCTATGAACATCAAGCATTAATAATTTTGAGGAAATAAGACGCAGGATGTCGATGTTGGGTATCTGAAACCGCCAATTGAAGAATACGCCCCAAATAAAGACAGCCAGTGTCCGTGCTATAAGGTGCGGGCTATTATGGTTGTGGGGCGAGGGCTACTTGGCGGTGCCTAGATACCAGATTGTGATAGTTCCGTACCTTCTTTTTTCTGATCATTATGCACAAAACCTTAAATTATTAAAGTATGCTTTATAGAATTTCTGTCAAGCAATCAAAGAATTGCAATGGCGTTCGCCTGGAAAAAGGAATGAGTGTAGATGTAGTCACTAATTCCATGAGTAATCCTGTTACAACCAATGGTGGTCAATGTGTTGTAGATGCATTCATGCGTATCTATGGTATTGATGTGAAGAAGGCTGGTGCTTTGAGTACTGTTTATTTGGATGTGCAACGAATAGGATAATATGAACAAAGTTGAAACATTAGTAGATATTGCGGAGTACTTAGGACTTAGCAATATTGTTTCAGAGCTAAATGCAATAGAACAGAGGTCAAAGCAAGATAATGCTAGTTTGATTTTACCTTTGGTTGGCGAATTTAGTTCAGGAAAGACTACGCTTATAAATTCTCTCACAGATAGCAAAAAGTTGGAAACAGCTACAAAGCCAACAACTGCAACTATTTATGAAGTTCATTTTGGATGTGATTCCTGCCATGCCAAAGTAGTTACAGAAGAAGGTCTTATTCAAGATGTTGATGATATAGCAAATCTTAAGAATGACGATCTTGCAAATGCAAAGGTGGTTACAGTCTTTGAT
>JAUNHZ010000049.1 GCA_030523705.1 Bacteroidales bacterium | reverse complement strand
TAGGAGAATTCTGGCATATGGGACATACTATAGTGATTTCATGAAGTCACTTGCAGAGTCAGAACGTCTGAAGATCCAGCGTGCCTTGTTGTTATTCTCAACAAACGAAAGAATCCCTTCACACTATATAAAATATATAAGGGATGGTGTTTATGAATTCAGAGTTACACATGGTAACAATGAATTTAGAATATTCTTTTGCTATGACGGAGACACTTTTGTCATCCTTTTCAATGGCATTAGAAAGAAAACTCAGAAACTAAAGAATTCTGATATAGAAAAGGCTGTTAAATTAAAAAAGGAGTATTATGAAAGCAAAAAACAAGATGTATGATGTGACCGCAGAATTGGACGGTGTATTTGGTGCACCTGGCACAGAATCACGGCGTGCTGCTGAAGATCTTGCATGGCAGGAATACAATGCACAGATACTTCTTGACGCACGCAAGAAAGCAGGTCTTACGCAAGAAGCCCTTGCTGAACGAATAGGAGCCAGTAAGGGTTATATATCCCGTATTGAGCGTGGCATTACCACACCTACAATCTCAACCTTCTATCGTATAGTATCAGCTATGGGATTAGCAGTTGAACTGCGGCCAGCCTTGTAAGAGATTTACAAACAAATAAGGTCCCCCACTTTGGTAACATAGTAACAGTTACCAAAATGGGGGACTTATTTTAATACTCCTCCGGATAGCCCCAGTCTTTCAGATTGTAATTTGCTTCCAGCTTCTTTTCCAGCTTGTCTGGGAGGGCGGTGAAGAAATCGTAGCCGGTGAGCTGCTCTACCTCGTCTACGGAGCAGGCGGCACGGGAGATTCGTTGGCGGGTGCCTGTGTTCTCATAGATGAAACCAACGGCTTTCTCCTTTCCTTTCTTGAGGGAGAGGATGCAGCGGAAGAACTTGTCTGGCACGGCTACCTTGTGGGTGCCGATGGTCTTAGGGTTCTCGCTGGTATAGACAGGACCTACCACGCTGTAGATGCCACCCTCCTGGTATGCCCAGTCGCGGCACTGCTTCTCCAGGGTGTTCCATGAATCTCCGTTCAGCTTATGGTTCTGCGGACAGATGTTTGTCATGTAGAAGGTCTCCTTCTTGGCTTTCTTGTCCCCGTTGAAATCGCCTGCAGGCGCCATGTGGCCACGGTCGTAACCAGAGTGACTGTAGTCATACGTACTCACGCGCACCTCCTTGGCTATCTCAAAATCCTGATAGAACTCCGGCTCCCTGCCCAGGTTTCCATCCATATCCGCATCTTTCAGGAGATAAGCCACCCAGTTAGGCGTGCGGGTTTCCTTGTTCCAAGAGATGGTCATGGCGGTGCGATGCAGAATCTGCTCCCCGCTGTTCTTACGCAGTGCTGGCAATGAGTAATCCACACCCTCTGGCACGGTCTCTACCGCTTCATCGGATGCCGCAACCACTTCGGTCTCAGGGACAGGATTAGCGGTGACATCCTTATCGGTATGCGTTCCATAATAGGTTCCTCCAGAGAGGAGGGCAATCAGCGCTACTAACCACGCAGAGGCATTCTTTGTCTTCTTTTTCATATTCCGTTCTGTTTATCTTTCCACGCAAAATACTGTGCTATAATGGTTCCCGATATAGAGTGCCAGGCACAGCTCACGGCACAAGGGATGACGGCCAGCGGACAGGTAGCCAGGAAGAAGTTGCTGGCCAGCACGGTGGCTAATCCGGCATTCTGCATGCCCACCTCTATGGACACGGTACGGTTCTTGGCGGTATTGAAATGGAAAAGCCTGCCCACCGAGTAACCCAACAGATAGCCCAATGAATTGTGGCAGAACACAATGGCAAACACGCTCAGGAAAAAGAGCACGCCTTCCTGGAAAAGATTATCGTGAACGGCAGCTATCACACCACCTACTATACATGCCAAGCCTAACACACTGAATGCTGGCATGACTGCCTGTGTCTTTTTGAATTGCTCATTCTTGCCATAGAACATGTTGCAAAAGAAACCTATAGCCACAGGGAAGATAGTGACTATCAAGATGTTCTGGAACATGCCCCAGGCATCTACATCGACCTGCTCTCCAGCCAGCATCAACACCAGCAGTGGCGTAACCACGGGTGCCAGGAGCGTGGATGCGGTGGTCATGCCCACAGAGAACGCCACATCGCCCTTGCAAAGGTATGACATGATGTTACTGCTCACACCACCCGGACAGCATCCTACCAAGATGATGCCCACTATAATGGAGCGGTCTATAGGGATTATGTGGCTCAGCCCCACCGTGAGCGTATAGGCTATGAGCGGCATGAGGGAGAACTGGGCACAGGTTCCTATCAAGATATCCAGCGGACGGGATGCCAAGACCTTCATGTCATTCACCGTAAGAGTCAATCCCATAGTGAGCATGATGAAACCCAGGATGCACGTCTGCGTGTTTCCTTTCACCCACGAGAACAAATCGGGGCATACATACGTTACAATGGCAATCCCTATAATGAAATACGAGGTATTGCCAGACAGCCATTTACTGATGGCCAACAAACTCTTATACATAACTTAATCTTTTAGTTTCCAAATCACGGCTATCTTCTGACGGATAACCAGCATGTTCAGCAGGCTCACCAGCACAAAGAGCGCCACACCTGCCAGGAACACGGTGCCCACGCTGCCTGCCACCAAATCTGGATAGAGGGCGCGGAGCAGATGAAGGTACTCTCCCCTGACCACAAACACCAGCGCTAATGCCAGTACCAGCACCAGTGCGTTCAGGCCGATGGTAAGCAACTGATAAGGCAGCGCCACACGGGCAGGGCTGTAACCTATGAGCAGCAGGTTCTCCAGCTTGGTGGTATTCTTCTGCACCAGGAGGTAGATGCTCAGCATGAGGATGTACAGTGCCAAGGCGGTGATGAGGACACCCACACCCATGACAATACCTACCATGGTCTTGAGGAACCATGTGGTCTTACCTTGATCCAGCTTGTCGTCCTCGGTTTCATATCCCTTCTCCTGGAAGTATTTTACTATGGCATCGTCGGTAGGGTTCTTCACCTCCAAAATCAGGCGCGATGGTGGCACTGGCTCACCCTTTCCGTACTTGTTGTTTGCCCAATCCATGAACTGCTGTGGCACCAAGATGGTGTTCAGTCGGTTACTGAATCCCACAATCTGTCCCTGATAGGTATCATGCATGCCACTGCCACTGATATGAATCTGTATGGTAATCATCTTGAACATATCCTCGGAAAGCTTGGAAAGGCCCTTGGTCTGTGCAAAACTAAAGTTGTACAGGTTCAGATAGGTACGTGGCAGTATGATAGGAATCATGTTACTGTTCGGCTCATAAACCCACTCCGAAGACTGAATGTCAATGAACTCATCGGGCACACTCTCAAAGAACATCTCGGTAGAGAAGTTCAGGCCTAAATCATCCATTCCCAAGCTGGCGGAGACATGGAAATCTGCTGGCTGGAAGGCACCCAGGGACTGTGTGAACTCCTGTTGCTTCAAGCGGATAACCTCTGCATCGGAGAACTCGTTTCCGTTCTTCACCAGGTCTTTCAGTGACCCTACCTGCTTGCTCACCACCAGGTAATCCTTCTTCATGAAACTATCCTTAGAGGAGAAGATGCCTGCTGCATCCAGGTAGAACTGAAGGCCTAACAAGATAATGGCCATGCCTATGAGGTTAGCTAAGGTGAACCCCGCAAACTGACCGATGCTGATATGCTGACGCAGTAATTTCCAAACTAAACTCATAGCTTCAACACTTTTTGATAATCCAACTGCATGTGCTTGCCTATACTGGTAACCACTAATCCGGCTCCCTGACGCGCTACCTCCTGGGAAAGGATATCTCCCAGCACCTGGGCGTTACGCTCATCCAGATGGCTCACTGGCTCATCGACAAATATAAAATGGAATGGCTGGCAAAGGGCACGGATGAGTGCCACACGCTGCTGCTGACCGAAACTCATGCGACCAATCAGCGCTTGTTCCTTGTCGGCTATACCTAACTGCTCAAACCACGCATGCAGCTGCTTCTCCTCCTGAAAGTGAGTCAGGTTATTCTTGATCTGCACATTCTCCCATGCCGTGAGCTCTGGGAACAGGCGCAAATCCTGCCACAGCATGCTGAGCGACTGCTTTCGCAGCTCTACCCACTGCCCTGTCTTGAGGGTGTTAATGTCCTGTCCATCGAACAAAATCTCACCCGAGAAATCTTTCCGATACCCGAAGATATAGCTGCAGAGCGAAGACTTTCCCGTACCGGATTCAGCCTCTATCAGCACCTTCTCCCCCCGCTGGAGAGAAAGCTCCTGCAGCCACACATCGCTCTGGAGCACTGCCCGCTGCTCTTGAAAGACAGCCGGAAGGACATGCTTTAAAACAATCTTTTCCATACAACCTTAACAATTTGCCAGATGCATGAGATGCACGGCCACCAAGGCTGCTGTCTCTGTACGCAAACGGCTCTTACCCAATGAGATACTCTTAAAGCCATGAGCCTCGGCCAATGCTACTTCCTCCTCGCTGAAATCCCCCTCAGGACCTATGAGCACCAGCACATCGGTGTTAGGGAGCAGCTCCTTGCGCAGCTCAGGCAAATCCTCCACGTGACAGTGCGCGATGAACTTCTGCCCCGGGAAATCCTGCTGGATGAACTTCTTGAAATCCATCATGTCATGAAGGACAGGCTTCTCTGCCTTATGGCTCTGCTTCATGGCAGATACCAGAATCTTATCCACTCGCTCCGTCTTGATGACCTTGCGCTCTGACCAGCGGCAATTCAGGAAACTCAGCTCATCGAAACCAATCTCTGTAGCCTTCTCCACCAGCCACTCCGTACGGTCCATGTTCTTGGTAGGACCCATGGCCAGATGCAGATGCCCCACCCATTCACGTGGCTGTGGAAGCACCTCAAGTACCTGAAACTGACAGCGTTTACCCGATGCGGCAGAGATTACGGCTTGGTAGTAGTTGCCCTTTCCGTCCATGAGCACCATCTCATCGCCCTGCTGCATGCGTAAAACGCGAAGCGCATGAGCAGCCTCTTCCTCGGGCAGCTCATGCGACTTGTCAATATCAGGTGTATAGAAATATCTTACTTCTTTCATTTAGCGTTATGCTTATACTTGAACAGGAAGATGAATGCCACTGCCACTACCAGTGAATAACCGGCAAAGACAAACCATGCATTCTGCCATCCTACCTGCTGTGCCTCTACTGGCACGTTATAGACGTATGCATTCACTACAGCACCAGCTGCCAGGGTACCGATAGAAGCACCAAAGCCGTTGGTCATCATCATGAACAATCCCTGTGCACTGCTGCGGATGTCCTTATCGGTCTCCTGATCCACAAAGAGTGAACCTGATATGTTGAAGAAATCAAATGCCACACCATATACTATCATGGAGAGGATGAACAGCCAAACGCCAGTACCAGGGTTACCCAAGCCGAAGAAACCAAAGCGGAACACCCATGCAAACATGGCGATGAGCATAACCACCTTGATGCCAAACTTCTTGAGGAAGAATGGAATCAAGAGGATGCAGAGGGCCTCACTCATCTGAGAGAGGGAAATCAGCATGTTAGCGTGCTGCACACCGAAGGTGTCTGCATACTCAGGAATGTTAGCGAATGAAGAGATGAATGGGTTAGCATATCCGTTGGTGACCTGCAAAGCTGCACCCAGCATGAACGAGAAGATGAAGAAGATAGCCATCTTACGCTGCTTGAAGAGGGTGAACGCACGCAAGCCCAGTGCCTCGACCAATCCCTTGGATTCCTTATTAGGATTAGTAGGACAGTTAGGCATAGTCAGAGCATAGGCGCACAAAACCAAGCTCAGGACACCTGAAACCAAGAACTGACCGGGAGCTGCCTGCAAACCGGCAAAATCTACACCAATCATGGTAATGATGAAACCTATGGTACCAAACACACGGATAGGTGGGAAAGCCTTTACGGCATCTAAGCCAGCCTTATCCAAGGCATTGTAAGCCACAGAGTTTGTCAACGCGATGGTTGGCATATAAAACGCACAGCTCAACGTATATAAGCTGAAGAGGATAGGGAAAGATACTTGCTCGCCTGCACTGTAACCATACATACCGGCAGCTACCATGGCAGCACCTGCAATGAGATGGCAGAGAGAAACAACCTTCTGCGCAGGCATCCAACGGTCGGCTACAATACCCATCAACGCTGGCATGCACAGTGAGACAAATCCCTGTACAGAATAGAAATAGCTAATGTTTGCACCCATACCGGCACCAGCCAGATAGGAACCCATAGAGGTTAGATAAGCACCCCAAACCGCAAACTCCAGAAAGTTCAGGATAATCAGTCTTAATTTAATGTTCATTGGTAAAGATTTTTAATTGGGGGCAAAGATAATGCTTTTTTTATAAATAGGTTCGCATATAAACAAAAAAAGATGGTTGTCATCCCGACAACCAATCTTTAAAACCTTATAAATCTAATACCATGAAAAACACAGTGCAAAGGTAGGGATTTTATGCTAAATAACACATGTTTCCCCACACAATATCCATTTTGTTAACAATATTTAACTATTCAACATATAAAACCAAGCCTTTCAGGTACTCACCTTCTGGGTGATAAATGTTAATAGGATGGTCGGCTGACTGGTGCAGCTGATGCAAAATCTTGACGCTGCGGCCACTCTGCGCGGCAGCCGTGAAGACCGCCAGGCGGAACTGATCCTTATTCACGGCCTGTGAGCAACTGAAGGTAAAGAGAATGCCACCTGGCTTGATTTTCTCAAAAGCCTTGGCATTAATCCTGCGGTATCCCTGCAGGGCATGGCGCAAGGCATCGCGGTGCTTGGCAAAAGCAGGTGGATCCAGGATAATCAAGTCGTACTGATCACCCATCCTATCCAGGTACTTGAACGCATCCTCGGCATAAGCGGCATGACGTGGGTCACCTGGGAAATTCAGCTGCACGTTCTCATTGGTCAAGTCGATGGCACGCTGTGAG
The DNA here is from genome assembly GCA_030523705.1 of Bacteroidales bacterium. Classification (GTDB taxonomy): domain Bacteria; phylum Bacteroidota; class Bacteroidia; order Bacteroidales; family Bacteroidaceae; genus Minthousia. The sequence goes on along the minus strand of JAUNHZ010000049.1, from coordinate 9,226 downwards.
CTATCCACGGAGTGTACCAACTTAGCTCCACCGCGCATGGCATAGAAAGAGAAGCCACCGGTGTAGCAGAACATATTCAGTACGGAGCGGCCCTTGGAGAATTTCTCCAGCAAGGAGCGGTTGTCACGCTGATCCACAAAGAAACCAGTCTTCTGTCCCTGCAGCCAATCTACATGGAAAAGTAAATTATTTTCCTTGGCAATGCACTCGCCTCCGCCACCAATGATATAGCCATCTTCCTGTCCTAAATCGGCCTTATAAGGCAAGGTGGTCTCACTCTTATAATAGATATTGTCTATCACGCCAGCCATGACTTTCTGCAAGGCAGCAGCTATCTCCATACGGTTCACATGCATACCTACAGAGTGTGCCTGCATAACGGCGGTATTGTCATATACATCGATAACAAGGCCTGGGAGGTTATCACCCTCACCATGCACCAGTCGGTAGGCATTAGTATGCTCACTGCCAGCCAAGCCAATGCTCTTTCTCAAGTCATAAGCCACAGCTAAGCGATGCTCCCAAAACCCCTCATTTATAGGCTCATCCTTAAATGTCAAGGCACGAACGGCAATGCTGCCTATCTGTGCATGACCAATACAAAGCAGCTCCTTATCGGCACTGATGACCTGCACCAGATCACCTTCCTCTATGCCTTGATCTGCGCGTGCAATGGCACCAGAGAACACCCAAGGGTGGAAACGCTTGAGCGAATCCTCTTTTCCTTTTTTAAGGTATATTTTTTTCATCTTCTTGAACAATTTCTAATGTATAGTTTCCATTCTTCTTCAGTGCCTCCAGCTCCTCGTAAAGCTTGATGCATGCCCAGGCATCGATAGAGGCATACTCCTTCTGTGCTTCTGTCAAGATATTTGCTTCCCAGTTAGACAGGCGCTGCGACTTGGAGATACGTTCCTTGAAGATATTGGCATATAGTTTCTGCAAACTCTGATCCTCAATGCCAAACTGCTGGACATACTGCTGCAGCTCCACAAAACGACCAGGGGTAAAGTTTATCCATTTGCGCAAGGCGTTAAAGTCGTCTTTCAGGGAAAGCCCCACCTTGAGCACGCTCTTATCCTCTAACAGGCGCACCATGGAAGGAGTCAACCCAAAGAAATTCAAACGGAAAAGGAAACAGGTGTCATGCGTAGAGATCTGCACCAAACCCACCTTATACGCCTTTCCCTTCTGGAAAGAAGGACGTGTCTCTGTATCTATGCCTATAATGGGTTGAGCCAGCAGGTACTCTACTGCCCTATCGGCCTCACCGGGGGTATAGATGGTAATGATCCTACCGGGGAAGGAGACCTTTGGCAAATTATTGATTTCTTGTTTGTTTATCTTATTTTTCAGTACTTTCATTCATCCATATCTATTAAGGGAGCATCGTCCTCATCATCGGTGTGCTGGTTGTAGTACACATCGTGAAGCGCACGCATGGTATTCACCAGCGTCTGTCCCCAATAAAGTTCAAAATTCTGTTGTACGGTAGCCAGGGAATCCTGCATGGTACTCTCCAACCCCATCTTGAAGATAGCCACGAAATTACGCAAATCCTGGTAGATATCCGCCAAATCCTCGGAGATGGTCTTGAGGATAGGACGGTCGCTGTACTTCATTTCCTCTACAAAAACATCCAGATAGTCGTCTTGCTCGCCCAAGATGCTAGCCACGGTGATACGAATTACGTTATAATCCTCCTCGGAAACCAGTGTCTCCAAGTCGGAATCCTCGCTCAGTTCCATCTTGTCAAGCATGGATGCCTTGATGTAAAGCAAAGGAAGTATTTTCAGTGCAACTCCCACAAAATCACGGCGGGAGCGCTGTTCAGCCTGCTCCAAGAATGCGCAGTACTCCGCTGCCACAGTAACAAACTCTACCACATTCCGGTTCATGAGCACGGAATCATTCTGCTGTTTCATGTTTCATCAATTTGGATACAAAGGTAAGAAAAAGAAATGGTTTTACAAAACATACATAAAATAAGGTGGAGTTATTTCAAAATTTAAGGATTTTGTTGTAACTTTGCAACGCTTATAACGAAATTTACTATGACTAAAAATAAAAGTAGCAAAACTAAAAAGGGAGAAGACAAATTTGACGAGCTAACTCAGAAGTTTTTTGAAACACCCAAAGCTATATTCAAGTTTCTAACCGGAGATTCCGCACAAGTCATCTTGGGCTTGCTCTGCATAGCTTTCTCCGTATATCTGATTTTAGCATTCATATCGTTCTTCTTCACAGGAGCCGTTGACCAGAGCGTCATTGACCACATGACAGAGAAAGATGCCGCCAATATGGATCATGAGTTTGCCAACCATGCCGGTCCTATTGGTGCCAGATTGGCATTCTTCTTCATGAACGATTGCTTTGGCATACCAGCGTTCTTCATCCCACTCTTCTTGCTGATGCTGGGATTCAAGCTGGTACGCGCCTACGACGTCCGCATCTGGAAGTGGTTCATCAGTTTCTCTATCCTGATGTACTGGTTCTCTGTAGCCCTGGCTTACTTCTTTACCCCACTCTTCTCTGAGAGTTTCATTCTCCCAGGTGGTGCGCATGGTATCTTTGTAAGCAAGTGGCTGAGCTCACAGATTGGTGTACCTGGATTGATCATCACCCTGATTACGGTGGCTGCCCTCTATCTCATTTACCTGAGCAACGAGACCATCAACTATATCCGCAAGCTTCTTAACCCTACGGAATGGATCAAGAAGATTCCGCTTACCGTGAAGGTGGCTGAATGGGATGCACAGAAAAAGGAAGAGAAGCCTGAGAATGAGCCAGAAGCTCTTGAGGAGCCAAAGCCAGAGCCAAAACCTGCCGTGAAGGTGCCAGAGGTGGAGCCAAAGCCAGAGCCCAAACCTGAGGTAAAGCCAGCACCCGAGGAACCGAAAGATGAGTCCTTTGTACAGCTAAGTAATCCGAAGAAAACGGTTTCCGATGCAAAAGACCCTGATTTCAAGGTAGCTGCAGCAACCACCAGCGAGGTATTGGACGTGATTCAATCTCAGCCATATGACCCTACCAAGGATTTGGAAAACTACAAGCCACCTTACATTGACTTGCTGAAAGACTATGGCAAGCAGAAAGTGACGGTGGATATGGAGGAGCAGAATGCCAACAAGGAGAAGATTATCCGCGTGTTACACAACTTTGGTGTGGAGATCAGCAGCATCAATGCTACCGTAGGTCCTACCATCACGCTGTATGAGATTACCCCTGCCGAGGGTGTGCGCATCTCCAAGATCAAGAACCTGGAAGATGATATTGCACTGAGCCTTGCCGCTCTGGGTATCCGTATCATTGCGCCTATTCCTGGTAAGGGTACCATAGGTATTGAGGTACCTAACAAGAACGCACAGATTGTGCCTATGCGTGATATCATAGCCAGCCGTAAGTTCCAGGAATCTAAAATGGAACTGCCTATTGCATTTGGTAAGACCATTACCAATGAGGTGTTTATGACGGATTTGGCTAAAGCGCCACACATGCTGGTGGCTGGTGCCACCGGTATGGGTAAGTCTGTAGGTCTGAACGCTATTGTGACTTCACTGCTGTACAAGAAACACCCTGCAGAGCTGAAGTTTGTGATTATTGACCCTAAAAAGGTGGAGTTCAGCGTGTATGCGCCTATAGAGAAGCATTTCTTGGCTAAACTGCCTGATGCAGAGGAGGCTATCATTACCGATGTAAACAAGGTGGTGCAGACACTGAAATCACTCTGCCAGGAGATGGACGACCGCTACAAGCTGCTGCAGAAAGCGGGCTCTAGAAATATCAAGGAGTATAACGAGCGCTTCATCAACCGCCGCCTGAACCCTGACCATGGGCATCGCTATTTGCCATACATCGTGGTCATCATAGATGAGTTCGGCGACTTGATTATGACGGCCGGAAGAGAGGTTGAATTACCTATCTGCCGCCTGGCACAATTGGCGCGTGCTATTGGTATCCACTGTATCATAGCTACCCAGCGACCAACCACCAATATCATTACCGGTACCATCAAGGCTAACTTCCCTGCCCGTGTGGCATTCCGCGTATCAGATATGATGAACAGTAAGGTAATCCTGGATAGAAGCGGTGCTCAGCAGCTTATCGGACGTGGAGATATGCTCTACTTGCAGAGCAGCGAACCGGTGCGCGTACAGTGCGCCTTTGTAGATACACCTGAGGTAGAGGCTATCAACAACTATATTGCCAAGCAGCAGGGATACCTGGAGGCATTTGAACTTCCTGAGGTTATGGAAGATGTTGAGGTAAGCTCAGGCGGTGGCGGCAGTCGCGGCGATGTGAACATGAACGACTTGGATAGTATGTTCCGTGAGGCGGCAACCCTGGTAGTCACCTATCAGCAAGGCTCAACCTCCCTCATCCAGCGCAAGTTCTCCATTGGCTACAACCGTGCCGGACGACTGATGGATCAGCTTGAACGCGCAGGAGTAGTGGGTGCAGCCAACGGTAGCAAGGCTCGCGAGGTACTCATCGGCACCGAGCAGGAACTGGAAGCCCTGTTCCAATCCATGAACATTTAATAAAGGCTAACATGAAACAAATCATCACTTTACTTTTGTTCGTACTGGGCTTAACCCTTCAGGTTCATGCACAGAGCGCCAAAAGTGTACTCGATAAAACATCGGCTACCTTCAATCAGAAAGGAGGCATAAAAGCCACGTTTACCGTGAAGAATTTCACCGGTCAGAAACAAACCGGCACCCCTATTACCGGTAACATTCAGCTGAAAGGCAAAAAGTTCCGCCTGAACGCCGAAGGTATCACCACCTGGTTCGATGGAAAAACCCAGTGGACATTCATACCAGAAAACGAAGAGGTGAACATGACCGAGCCTACCGACGAGGAACTTCAGGCTATCAATCCTTACAACTTCTTGAATTTCTACAAGAAAGGATTCTCCTACAAGTTTGGAAAGACGCAGAAGTTCCAAGGCAAGGATATCTTTGAGGTAACCCTCCTGGCTAAAAGTAACAAGATGGATATCAAGCAAGTAGTGCTGTTTGTAGAGAAGAGCAGCTACCAACTGCTGCAAATCAAGTTCCGCCAGGGAACAAACAACTGGGTAAGCATTACCGTGAACAGCTTTACGGGAGGGCTAAAACTGGCAGATTCAGTCTTTACCTTTACCGAGAAAGATGCACCGGGTGCAGAAATCATTGATTTAAGATAACAAATACAATAGAATATGGAAAAAGTAAGATGCCTTATCATTGGCTCAGGCCCTGCAGGTTATACTGCAGCAATTTATACCGGACGTGCTAACTTAGCACCAGTACTTTACGAGGGAATCCAGCCAGGCGGCCAGCTGACCATCACCACCGAAGTGGAGAACTTCCCTGGTTATCCTGATGGTGTAAGCGGTACCGACATGATGGATGACATCCGCCGCCAGGCAGAGCGCTTTGGCGTGGACATCCGCTCAGCTGTGGCTACCAAGTGCGATTTAAGCGAGCGGCCTTATAAATTCTGGTTTGACAACGGCGACGAGGTAGAGGCAGAAACTGTAATCATCTGTACCGGTGCAAGTGCTAAGTACCTGGGATTGAGTGATGAAACCAAGTATGCTGGTATGGGCGTGAGTGCCTGTGCTACTTGCGACGGATTCTTCTACCGCAAGAAAGTGGTAGCTGTAGTAGGTGGTGGTGACACTGCATGCGAGGAGGCAAGCTACCTGGCAGGTTTGGCAAGCAAGGTCTATCTGATTGTACGCAAGAACTACCTGCGCGCCTCAAAAATCATGCAGGAGCGCGTACTCACCAACCCTAAGATTGAGGTACTGTTTGAGCATAACACCGAAGGCCTCTATGGCGAGGATGGCGTAGAAGGTGCACACTTGGTAAAGCGTAAGGGCGAAGCCGATGAGACGCACTACGACCTCCCTATCGATGGTTTCTTCCTGGCTATTGGCCACAAGCCAAACTCAGACATCTTCAAGCCATGGGTAGAGACAGACGAGATTGGCTATATCAAAGTAAAGGGCGCATCACAGTCGACTGGTATCCCTGGTGTATTCGCAGCAGGCGATGTAGCTGACCCTACCTACCGTCAGGGTATCGTAGCTGCAGGCTCTGGATGCAAGGCAGCCATTGAAGCTGAGCGTTACCTGGCTGAGAACAAGCTCTAAATCCATACCAAACAAAAAACAAATCGAAACGTGAAGATTTCATTCTTTCAAACCTATAAGGAGCTCAAGCGGTTAGACAAACTGCAGGATAAACGGCATCCGATGTTCGAGAAGAACCGGTTTACCAAATTCCTGATTTACTTTATGTTTCTCTATTACGCAGGCTTGCTGATTTTCCTGGGTGTAGTCCTTGCCAAAGGCTTGGATGGCTCAATGGCCAGCTTCCACTTGTTTGACCAGGGGTTCTTCTACCTGCTGCTGGTGGATTTTTGGTGCAGGTTTGCCTTACAACAAACACCCGCACAGCAAATAAAGCCACTGACTATCCTTCCACTCTCCAGGAAAAGGCTTATGGACGTGTACCTGATTCGTGCCGGTTTGGCATGGGGTAATATCTTTACGTTCACCCTCCTGGTTCCATTTGCCCTGATAGCCATCTGGCCATATTATGGCATAGTAGGCGTATTAGGGTGGCTGTTTGGCTATTGGCTGCTCTTGATAACCAACTCCTACTGGTATCTATTCTGCAGAGCGTTGATAATCAAGAACATGCTATGGCTCATTTTGCCAGTGATAGTGGATGCTGTGATTGTGCTGACTTCTTTCTATCCAGAGAACCACCTGATGAGCTATTTCTACATGGATTGGATAGAGCAGTTCATCTTCTGGAATCCATTTGCCTATCTGCCTGTAATACTGTGTATTGTAGCCTTGTTCTATGCCAACCACAAGCTGCAATATAGCATGACCTACAACGAGGTGGCTAAAACAGAGGAGAAAGAACTGAAGCAAACCAGTGAGTTCAAAATGCTGAACAAATACGGTATCCTGGGTGAATACCTTAAACTGGAGATCCGCATGCGCATGCGTAACAAGAACGTAAAGAAGGCCTTCTTAACCGGATTGTTCTTTATTTTCTTCTTCAGCTTAGCCTTATCGTTTGGCGACATGTACGACGGTACGTTCATGACCAATTTCATCTGCCTATATAACTATCTGGTTTTCGGTATGATGACACTGGCTACCATTATGGGATTCGAGGGAAATTACATCGATGGTTTGATGAGTCGCCACGAGAGTATCTTCGACTTGCTGAGAGCCAAGTACATCTTTAACCTGGGCATGCTCATCATTCCTTTCCTGATTATGATCCCTACCATAGCCACCGGAAAGGTGAGCCTTCTCATGAACCTGGCTTACCTGATGCTGGTAGCAGGATTCATTTATCCGGCTTTCTTCCAACTGGCTGTCTACAACTCGCAAACCATACCGCTGAACACCAAAATGACAGCGAATAATGGTACCTGGGTACAGCAAGTCATTACCCTGGTAGCCATGTTTGCCCCTATTGCCATCAGCCAGTTATTGGTAGTCATCTTTGGCGAAACAATAGGCTTTATTATATTAATAGGTATAGGCATAGCAGGAGTGGCTACGCACAAGATATGGATTCGCAACATCTATCAGCGTTTCATGCAACGCCGATACAAGAATATGGAAGGATTCCGCGCATCAAGAAACGCTTAAATTGAAATCACATGGAAATCAGAATCAGAAACTTAAAGAAGCAATTTGGAGATAAAGTTGCGGTAAATATAGAAAACTACGATATCCACTCTGGCGACATGCTGGGTCTTGTAGGAAACAATGGTGCAGGTAAAAGTACACTTTTCCGATTAATCATGGATCTCATTAAAGCCAACGAGGGCAGCGTGACCATGGTGGGCACCTACAACAATGAGCCAGTAGAGCGGAATGTGGCAGAGGCCGAGGATTGGAAACAGTGGACAGGCGCCTTTATAGACGAAGGATTCCTGATAGACTATCTTACACCAGATGAGTACTTTACATTCATTGCCAAGATCAGTGGCATAAGCCCAGAGCAACTGGAGGAACACTTGGATAAGTATGAGCATTTCATGAACGGAGAACTCCGTGGACAAAAGAAACTCATCCGTAACCTCTCTGCCGGAAACAAGCAGAAGGTAGGCATCATAGCCGCTATGATTCAGCAGCCACAGATCTTGATTCTGGATGAGCCTTTCAACTTCCTGGATCCTAGTTCACAGCATGCCATCAAGCGCATCTTGCAGGAGTACCATGAGCAGACAGGAGCTACCATTCTCATCTCCAGCCACAACCTGAATCACACCACGGACATCTGTCCACGCATAGCTTTGCTGGAGAATGGCGTGATTATACGTGATATTCAGAATGTAGAAAACTCTGCAGAGCAGGAATTGGAGGAATATTTTCAGGTAAACGACTAATTTTCCTTTAAATTATTTGTCCAAGACATAAATTTAAGCTAATTTTGCAGCCGATTTAGTCCGTTGGGGCCCGAACAAAGTGGTTTTCAGAGTTAAAAACCCGCCTCCCGGAGAAAACCCGTTTAAAGTAATATAAAATGTACGCAATCGTAGAGATTAACGGTCAGCAGTTCAAGGCTGAGGAAGGCAAGAAGCTTTTCGTACATCACATTGCTGATGTAGAGGCAGCTGCAACTGTTGAATTTGAGAAAGTTTTGTTGGTTGACAACAATGGTGCAATCACTGTAGGTGCTCCTACTGTAGAAGGTGCAAAGGTTGTTTGCGAAGTAGTATCCCCACTGGTAAAGGGTGAGAAGGTTCTTGTATTCCACAAGAAGCGTCGTAAGGGTTATCGCAAGCTGAACGGTCACCGTCAGCAGTTCACCGAGTTGACAATCAAATCAGTTATCGCTTAATTAATTAGAGGAGGAACAAGAAATGGCACATAAGAAAGGTGTTGGTAGTTCAAAGAACGGCCGTGAGTCAGCAAGCCAAAGATTAGGCGTTAAAATTTTCGGTGGTCAGACCTGTAAGGCAGGTAATATCATCGTTCGTCAGAGAGGTACTGTTCACAATCCTTCTACTAACGTAGGTATGGGTTCTGATCACACTCTGTATGCATTGGTAGATGGTACCGTAGTATTCAAGAAGGGCCGTCTGAACAGAAGCTATGTTTCTGTTACCCCAGCTGAAGCATAAATTAGCTGAAAAATATCAAGAAAAAAAGAGTCTTTCCTTATAGAAAGGCTCTTTTTTTTATCTTTTACTTTCT
>JAUNHZ010000048.1 GCA_030523705.1 Bacteroidales bacterium | reverse complement strand
AAGCAGCCTATCTTTATGCTCTTGTTCCGAATAGCAGAATCCACCAAGACCAAGAAGCAAAAGAGTACGATAGGTAATAAGGCTACCCACCACCAGGTGCGACAACATTCACAACCTGCCAGTCCCCAGATTCCTGCTACTAAAGCTACTATCACCAAGAAAGTCACTCCCAAAGTAAATACTGTAGGGAGCAGGTGCACAAGTTTCAAGCTCTCAGGATATTTCTTATACAAGTGAATGCGGGCAATTCCGGAATTATGCACCTGACGGAAGAATTTCACAAAATCCGTACGGCGCTTATGCCACACCCATGCCTCTGGGAACAAGCGGCACTTATATCCTCCCTTGAAGATTCTGATGCTGAAATCAATATCCTCGCCAAAGCGCATCTTAGAGAATCCACCAAGTGTTTGATAGACCTGGCGCTGGATTCCCATATTGAAACTACGAGGATAGAACTTATCCATCTTTTTCTTTCCTCCACGGATTCCACCTGTGGTAAAGAACGATGTCATGGAATAGTTAATGCCTTTCTGAACTGGGGTAAAGGAATCATGCGCACGGTCGGGACCACCAAAAGCATCGGCAGGTCTCTGCTGCAGTTCCTTCTCTACCTCATCCAAATAACCTGCAGGAATAACACAGTCGGAATCCAGCACAATCAAATAGTCACCAAAAGCACGTTCTGCTCCGTAATTACGACTCATGCCTGGTCCTGAGTTTGGCTTCATGAAATAGCGCACGTCCAGCTTTTCCGCAAAACGGTCAACCACCTCTTTGCAAGGCAGTTGGGAACCATCCTCCACCACCAGGACCTCAAAGTCCTTGAAAGACTGATGTGTCAGACTTTCAAGCAACTCCTCTATCTCATCGGGGCGGTTGAATACGGGTATGATCAATGAGTATTTCATGTTTTTACATTCCAGCCTTATTCTCTATATAATTTTCCCATCTGGCTACCAGGTTCTGCATATCCTCGGGTAACTCAGAAGTGAAAAACATCTTTTCTCCAGTCTTTGGGTGTACAAAACCCAGTGTCTTAGCATGTAATGCCTGTCTTGGGCAAGTGTCAAAACAGTTTTGGACAAACTGCCGGTAAGTACCCGAAGGAACTCCCTTCAGGATTTCATTACCTCCGTATCGTTCATCATTGAACAACACATGTCCTATGCTCTTCATGTGCGCACGGATCTGATGAGTTCTTCCTGTTTCCAGTACACATTTCACCAATGTGACATACCCTAATCTCTTCAGAGGGTAATAATGTGTTACCGCATGCTTTCCAATCCCAGAATCTGGAGCAAATACAGCCATCTGCATCCTATCCTTTGGATTTCGAGCTATATTTCCTACCACCGTGCCCTCGTCCACATCAATACATCCCCAGACCAAGGCATTATATTCACGCTGGGTAGTCTTGTTGAAGAACTGAAGTCCCAAGTGCGTCTTGGCGTCGGGTGTCTTGGCAACAACCAACAATCCTGATGTATCTTTATCGATACGATGCACCAAACCTACACCAGGGTCATTAGGGTCATATTTTGGATCATCCTTCAAATGCCAAGCTATGGCATTCACCAGTGTTCCGGTATAATTTCCACAACCTGGATGTACTACCAGACCGGCAGGCTTATTAATAACCATAAGCTCCGTGTCTTCATATACAATATTAAGAGGTATATCCTCGGCAATGATTTCATGCTCGTATTTAGGGCGGTCCATCATAATGGTGATCAGGTCACCACCTTTCACCTTATAGCTGCTTTTTACCACCTTTCCACAAGCCAGAACGTAGCCAGCATCAGCCGCCATCTGCACCCTGTTGCGGGAAAAACCGGGAAGTTTCTCGGTAATATACTTGTCCACACGCATAGGGGTCTGGCCCTTATCTACCTGAAAGCGGAAATGCTCATAGAGCTGGGTGGATTCTCCACCTTCCTCCCATTCCTCTTCTGCCAATTCAGGGTCAAGCAGTTCGTCGTCTTCAGTCCTCATGCGTTATTCCAGGTTCAAACCTTCTTCGTTCAGCACATCAGAATAGTCGCCTACATCGTCAATGCTATACTGTATACTATCTCCTTCCTCACCATATAAACCAGTACCCACTACAAGAACCAATGTAGCATCACTAGGCACACGGTCTCCAGCAAACACTTTATTGCCGTTATACTTTATGGCATAGACCCAGTCCTTTTCACCATCAATAGGTTCAATAGGTCCCAGCTTGAATCCCATGGCACGCAGTTTCACCTGTGCCTGTCTTACCGAAGAGTTGTCTGCCAAATCAGGTAATGCACGTGTAGGTGAGCTTGCCGCATTCAAGGTCAGGTAGATGGTTCGTCCACTTTTCACCTGAGCCCCAGGTTTTGGAGTCTGTTCCAACACCGTTCCAGGAGGCAAGGTCTTTACATAGTCAGAATCCACCACCAATGCCTTGAGGTCAAGGTCGCCAAGCATTTTAGTAGCTTGAGAAAACGACACTTGCTTCAAATCGGGCACTTCAATATGCTCCCCATGGTGCGTGTATAGGTTTAATCCCCACAAGAAAGCCATGATCAGCACCACCACAAATGCGCAGTAGCCGAAAACATGCATCCAGAGTTCAGCACTCTTCAGTCTCTTAACAATATGCTTAAAGTCCATATTTATCCAATTTACGAAGGCAAAGATAGTGTAAACGCAGCGAAAAACGAAATAAAAACACCTTTTTTATAAAAACAAAGAGAAGCGAAGGTGAAAACCCTTGCTTCTCTCTGTATGTTATCCAATGAATGATATTCAGGGATAAGATAAGTTCTGGATTAAGAATTACTTCTTAAGACCATTGTACTCATCAGATACAGTCAACTTCTTGCGACCCTTTGCACGACGAGATGCCAATACACGACGGCCATTAGCAGTTGCCATTCTCTCACGGAAACCGTGCTTGTTCTTTCTTCTTCTGTTAGAAGGCTGGAATGTTCTTTTCATTGTCTTATACTGTTTTTACGTTATTAATCTACGGATTTGGGCTGCAAAATTAGACTATTTTTTCAAATTCTCCAAATCTTAATTCATTTTTAGTCAAAAGTTTTTGCGTTTTTAAGTGATTTCTTGTACTTTTGCAGCCGAAAAACGGATTTTTCGCGAAAATATAGATTATTTACAACAAATAAATTATCAGTAACAATATGATTAATGCACAAGACATTAAGATCGGAACCGCTATCCGTATGGATGGTAATCTTTACTTCTGTATCGACTTCCTCCATGTAAAGCCAGGTAAGGGTAATACCTTCATGCGTACTAAGTTGAAGAATGTAGTTGACGGCCGCGTTTTGGAGCGTCGTTTTAACATTGGTGAGAAGTTGGAAGATGTACGTGTAGAGCGTCGTCCATATCAGTACCTGTATCAGGAAGGTGAGGACTATATCTTCATGAACCAGGAGACTTACGAGCAGATTCCTATCGGCAAAGACCTGATTACTGGTGTAGCATTCATGAAGGAAAGCGACATCGTTGATGTTGTATCTGACGCTTCTACTGAGACTGTTCTTTACGCAGAAATGCCTATCAAGACCGTTCTTCAGATTACTTACACTGAGCCAGGTCTCAAGGGTGATACTGCAACTAACGCATCAAAGCCTGCAACTGTAGAAACTGGTGCTACTGTTCGTGTACCTCTGTTCATCAACGAAGGTGAATTCATTGAGATTGACACCCGCGATGGTTCATACCAGAACCGCGTAAAGATGTAATTTAATTCCTCTTTACATAAAAAAGGACGCTGCAAGGCGTCCTTTTTTGTTTTCATAAGGGAGAAAAATCCATATTTCAGTCACTCCTATTTATTTTTTTAGTACTTTTGCAACAGATTCAAACATTTAACTCGAAATGAAAAGGATTATTGCAATTATAGCTGGAGGTGATTCTTCAGAGCATGACGTGTCACTCCGCTCCGCACAAGGCATCTATTCCTTCTTAGATAAAGAACGCTATTGCGTTTATGTAGTAGAAATTACCGGTTTAGCCTGGGAAGCTCATCTTGAAGATGGGACTCGCTCAACCGTAGATAAAAATGATTTCTCATTTATGGTGAAAGGCCAAAAGGTAAAGCCAGACTATTGCTACATCACCATTCATGGTACCCCAGGAGAAAATGGTCTATTGCAAGGTTATCTGGACCTGATGCGTATTCCTTATTCTACTAGCGGCGTACTTGTTGAAGCACTTACCTTTAATAAATTCACACTGAACCAATACCTCAAGAGCTGGGGTGTGAGTGTGAGTGAGTCCATCATGCTCCGCAAAGGACAGACCATCAGCAATGAGGAGGTTATTCAGCGTGTAGGTCTTCCATGCTTCATCAAGCCTAATGCTGGAGGCAGTAGCTTTGGCGTAACCAAAGTCAAGACTCCAGAGCAAATCCAGCCTGCTATAGAATTAGCCATGCAAGAAGAAGGTGCAGAGGTCATGATTGAGGCATTCATGAAGGGAACAGAAATCTCTTGCGGCCATTATAAGACAAAGAAACGCGAAGTGGCACTGCCTATCACAGAAGTTGTACCTGCTAATGAATTCTTTGACTATAATGCAAAATACAATGGAGAGGTACAGGAAATCACTCCTGCCCGTTTATCCGACGAAGTCACAGACAGGGTTCATAAGCTGAATTCTGCCATCTATCAGATTTTAGGTGCAAACGGTATCATCCGCGTGGATTACATCATTGGTGAAGGCGACAAGATACAGATGCTTGAGATAAACACCACACCAGGTATGACTGCCACCAGTTTTATCCCTCAGCAGGTAAAGGCTGCAGGCATGGAGATGAAAGATGTCCTAACTGAGATTATTGAAAATCAATTCGATTAAAACAAATGAGTATGAGAGTACCTGAAGAATTTGACGAAATACGCCCCTATGAGCCAGAAGAAGTACAACAAGTGCTGCACGAGCTCATTGAAGATCGCCAATTGAATCTGGTTATACAAAACCAAATTCCATTCATTCCTAAATTTATCCGTAAAGGAATCTTGAAACTGGCATGTAAAGGCATTCATTCTACCTTGGATTTCCAAAAGAGATACATGAGGCCTATCATGGACTATATCATCTTCAGAAGTACATCGAAATGTACCTTTGCAGGACATCCTGCTCCAGACAAAAGTGGACGCTACACCTTCATCAGCAATCATAGAGACATTGTGTTGGATAGTGCCATACTTGATATTCATTTGTTTAGACAAGGGTATCCAACTACCGTAGAAATTGGTATTGGCGACAATCTGCTCATCTATCCTTGGATAAAGAAACTTGTACGCCTAAACAAGGCGTTCACTGTAAGAAGAGGCCTTTCACCTAGAGAACTGCTGCAAAGCAGTCAGCTGATGAGTAAATACATCCATTTCGCCGTCAATGAAAAGCAAGAATGTGTATGGCTTGCCCAGCGTGAAGGCCGTGCAAAGGATTCTAGCGATAACACCCAAGAATCAGTATTGAAGATGCTGGCCATGGGTGGTGAAGGTACTTTAGCAGAACGCATCAAGCACTTGCACATTGTTCCACTGACCATCAGCTACGAGTATGACCCTTGCGACTATCTGAAAGCCAAAGAGTTCCAGCTCAAGCTTGATAACCCTAACTATAAGAAGAGCCGTCAAGACGACTTAGATAATATGAGTATGGGTATTGATGAGCAGAAAGGACATGTACACTATGAGTGCGCACCTTGCGTAGACACATGGATTGACGAATTAGCAGACCTTCCAAAGAACGAGTTCTTCCCTGCATTAGCCAAACGCATGGACAAAGAAATCCATAAGGGTTACAAACTATTCTCTTGCAACTACGTGGCAGCACACTTACTCCGTGGCGGTTATGAAGACAAATTCACAGAGAAGGAAAAGCTGAAATTCGAAAAATACCTGCAAAGCCGCTTGGATAAGATTGATTTGGAAAACAAGAACGAAAAGTTCTTGAGAGAACGCATCCTGACCATGTATGCGAACCCTGTATTCAACAAAGAAGCTGCCCTTGCTGAATGAAATTAAAATATCAGCTCATACCTCTACTCTTCCCTTTTATATGGGCAGGATGTGATAGTGATGACATCTATCACTACCCAGACGTGCAAACAGATTTAGTTGAAATTGAGACTGATGCAAAAAGCAACATCAAACTGCTTCGTACCGACAATGGTGAGACTTTTACGCTCACACATGCAGTAGAGTTACAGAAATCCACCCCTGATTCCTTATACAGGATGAGGTGTACATTCCAATTGAAAGAAGACAAGAAATGTACACTCTATGCTACAAATCAGGTTCTGTCTCCTTTCCCAGTTACACCGGAGGAATTCAATAAAAAGGTAAAGCAAGACCCTGTTAAGATTATCAGCAGCTGGATGAGTGGTGGATACATTAATCTCCATTTAGGCATTCTCTCCCAAGAAGGTAAGCATGCGTTCCGATTTATCTATCAAGGAGCCACTAAAAATGTGGATGGAACAAACACACACTCGTTTCTGCTCTACCATGATAAGGGGACTGACCCAGAAGCTTATACGCGTGACGTATTCCTTTCTTGCCCACTTAAGAAACTCGACATTACAGCTAAAGATGCCGTAAACTTGTCAATCAATACCTACGAGGGAATAAAAATCATTGCACTATAAAAAATCAACTAATGTCATTCTGAGCGTTAGCGAAGAACCTCGTCCAATATTACTCTGCTGAATTGGACGAGATCCTTCACTTTATTCAGGATGACATTAATATACACTATTGCATATTTTATCCCATTATAAAGACTCCAGCAAACGCTTCAATACAACTGTTGCTGAAATCTCTCGGTTTGCAGCCTCAGGAATGACCAAAGAGGTTGGTGCTTCGATTACATCATCAGATACAATCATATTTCTACGTACAGGAAGGCAATGCATAAAGAATGCATTGTTGGTCCATGACATGTGTTCTGTATCTACTGTCCAACTCATATCCTTGCTTAACACCTTACCATAATCTGCAGGATTGGTTACACCTGGACATGCCCAGTTCTTGGCATAAATGAACTCCGCTCCCTCAAAAGCTTTCTTCTGGTCGTATTCAACCTTAGCTCCACGTACAAATTTAGGATCCAACTCATACCCTTCTGGATGGGTTATGACGAAATCCACATTTGCCTCATTCATCCAATCTGCAAAAGAATTAGGAACAGCCTGAGGCAAAGCCTTTGGATGAGGAGCCCAGGTCAACACTACCTTTGGACGTTCTGTACGCTTGTGTTCCTCAATGGTAATCAAGTCGGCAAACGCCTGTAATGGATGACCGGTGGCAGCCTCCATAGAGAACACTGGCTTGCCACTATACTTGATGAACTGCATCAAGATTTTCTCTGTATAATCATCTTCACGACTCTCAAAACGAGCGAAAGAACGGACACCAATAATATCGCAATAATTAGCCATGACAGGGATAGCCTCAAGCAAATGCTCACTCTTATCGCCATCCATGATTACGCCGCGCTCTGTCTCCAATTTCCATGCACCCTGATTTACATCAAGCACAATCACATCCATACCCAGATTACGTGCAGCTTTCTGTGTACTCAAACGCGTACGAAGGCTATTGTTGAAGAAAATAAGCAAGCAAGTCTTATGTTTACCCAAACTCTCATACTTATAGCGATCCTGCTTGATTTCCTGTGCCTCGGCAAGGGCAACCTTCAAATCGCCAATATCCATTACGTTAGTAAATGTCTTCATGATTATCCTATTTTTGAATTTTGTGGCAAAATTACAAAAAAACTCCATTTAAGCATACCATTTACACCAAAAAGCACAAAAAAAACAGTGCCTATTGTTTCACAACAACAAGCACTGACATTGTAGCGTTTATTTTTAATTTTATGATATAGTATAAGAGAGTTCTAACTTTTTGCACTACAAAGATAGGCAAATACCCCACATTAACCTAATTTTATGCTTACTTTTTTTGTTAAAAAACCTATAATTCGAATCATTTTATCAAACTAAAAAAGTGTGTGCGTTCCCATCTTTCATTTTTTTAGTTGTTTTCCTTAACAACACTTTCAATTCAAAACTGTATACAAAACAGCGCATAGAAGAATAAATATACATAAATAATAGCATATTTTTCTAATTTTGCCCATAAAATCAAATTATTATGAATAAAACGGCGAAAAAATATACATCATATTGAAATATTCACTAATTTTGCAGCCCACAACAAGAAAAAGTAATAACGAAACTATCATGAAAGATAAAAACAGACGCTTAGAAGCCATCAAGGCAATTATCTCCTACAAGGAAATAAGCAACCAAGATGAACTGCTACAAGAACTCACTAAAGAGGGATTCAACCTGACACAGGCTACACTCTCCCGTGACTTGAAGCAGCTCAAGGTGGCAAAAGCATCTACTTTGTACGGAAACTATGTTTACGTACTCCCAAATAATACTATGTATATGAGAAACGTGGAGGTAAACCACATCAGTGAAATGATGAGCGACAATGGTTTCCTCTCTATCACATTCTCAGGTAATATAGCCATCATCAAAACCAAGCCAGGCTATGCTAGCCGCTTGGCTTACGATATAGACAATATGAACATGAGCCAGGTCTGCGGAACAATTGCCGGCGATGACACTATTTTCATTGTCATCCGCGAGAACACCAATCGTTCCGAGGTAGTTCAGGCTCTACGCATTGTCATTCCTAACATTCACAATTAACAGGAATTTGATCATGGATAAAGAGACTTCAGCTATAGAAATCCTGGTAGCAGATGCTTCACATGAGGTATATGTGGATCAAATCTTGGATACCATCCGAGAAGCTGCCAAGAAAAGAGGTACGGGTATTGCAGAACGTACTCATGAATATGTAGCGACAAAAATGAAGGAAGGAAAAGCCATCATCGCACTTGATGGCAACAAATTTGCCGGATTCAGCTACATTGAGACTTGGGGAAACAAGCATTATGTCACTACCTCAGGTTTGATAGTTCACCCAGATTACCAAGGTTTGGGCGTGGCAAAACGAATCAAGGATCACACATTTACCTTGGCACGTGTCCGTTGGCCAGAAGCTAAGATTTTCTCACTCACCAGTGGCGCTGCGGTTATGAAAATGAACACTGCATTGGGATATGTCCCAGTAACTTTTGCCGATCTGACCGATGATGAATCCTTCTGGCATGGATGTGAAGGTTGTTGCAATCACGATGTACTGGAACGCACCGGACGTAAGTATTGTATCTGTACAGGAATGCTCTACGATCCAGAAAAACATCAAGGTGAACCAACTTCACTGGAAGTGTTCCAAAAAATCATGAAGACCGTTGTCTTGAGAGGATTAGTATAATATAAATAAGGTAAAACAAAAACAACATAGATAAAATGGGAGAAAAGAAGAAAGTAGTCGTAGCCTTCAGCGGAGGCTTGGACACCAGCTACACCGTAATGTACCTGGCAAAAGAGAAAGGATATGAAGTATATGCAGCTTGTGCAAACACTGGCGGTTTCAGCGAGGAGCAATTGAAAACTAACGAAGAAAACGCATATAAACTGGGTGCAACAAAGTATGTAACACTTGACGTAACCCAGGAGTACTACACCAAGAGTTTGAAATATATGGTTTTTGGTAATGTACTGCGTAATAACTGCTACCCTATCTCTGTAAGTTCTGAGCGTATCTTCCAGGCACTAGCCATTGCACGCTATGCAAAGGAAATTGGTGCAAGTGCTATTGCTCATGGTTCTACTGGAGCAGGCAACGACCAGATTCGCTTCGATATGACCTTTATGGTTATGTGCCCAGGCGTTGAGATTATCACTTTGACCCGCGACTATAATTTGAGCCGTCAGGAAGAAGTTGACTACTTGAATGCCAATGGTTTCTTTGCAGATTTCACCAAACTGAAATATAGCTACAACGTTGGTATCTGGGGAACCAGTATCTGTGGTGGAGAAATTCTGGACAGCAAGCAGGGTTTACCAGAAAGCGCTTATCTTAAGCACCCTACTAAGGAGGGTTCAGAATTACTTACATTAGGATTTGAGAAGGGTGAACTATGCAGCGTAAATGGCAAGACTTACACCGATAAGATCCAAGCCATTCAGGAAGTAGAGAAGATTGGAGCAGCATATGCAATTGGCCGCGATTGCCATGTGGGCGATACTATCATTGGTATTAAAGGTCGTGTAGGCTTCGAGGCTGCAGCACCTATGCTGATCATCGGTGCACACCGTTTCCTGGAGAAATATACATTGTCAAAATGGCAGCAGTACTGGAAAGACCAGGTTTCTAACTGGTACGGAATGTTCTTACATGAGAGCCAGTATCTGGAGCCAGTTATGCCAGATATCGAAGCAATGTTGGCTTCTTCACAGCGTAATGTTACTGGTACCGTAACTTTGGAGCTGAGACCATTAGGATTCCAGACTGTAGGTGTTGATTCTCCAAACGACTTAGTGAAGAACAAGTTAGGCGAATACGGAGAGACTGCTAAGGCATGGACTTCAGAGGATGCAAAGGGATTCATCAAGGTTTCTGCAACACCACTGAGAGCATATTACTTGGCACATCCAGAAGAAGAAAGATAATTCACATGATTAGAGTTGGTATTCTTGGAGCAGCGGGTTACACAGGTGGCGAGCTGATTCGCTTGTTGCTTTGGCACCCTGAAGTTGAGATTGTCTTTGCAAACAGTGAGTCAAATGCTGGTAACTTGGTTGCAGATGTACATGAAGGATTGTACGGAGAAACCGAATTACGTTTTTCTTCGGAGATGCCTTTCGACAAGGTCGATGTTGTGTTCTTCTGCTTTGGACATGGCAAGAGCGAGGCTTTCTTGAAAGAGCACACCATCCCAGAAAATGTAAAAATCATTGACTTGGCACAGGATTTCCGTATAGCAGCTCCAACACACGATTATGTATATGGACTGCCAGAGATTCATAAAGCAGAAATCCAGCAATGCAACCACTTGGCAAACCCAGGTTGTTTCGCAACATGTGTACAAGTAGGCCTTTTGCCTCTGGCTAAAGCCGGTTTGCTTACACACGATGTAGCAGTGAATGCAATCACAGGCTCAACCGGTGCTGGACAGAAGCCTGGTGCAACTACACACTTCTCTTGGAGAAATAACAACATGAGTGTCTATAAAGTGTTCACTCACCAACACCTGCATGAAATCTGCCAGAGTCTAAATGAGCTTCGCCCTGTATCTGCTCCGGCTGTCGTTGACACCTTGGTTGACAAGCCAAAGGAGGATGACATCACCATTGATTTCATTCCATACCGTGGTGATTTTGCACGTGGAATCTTCTGTACTGAGGTCATCAAATTCCAGGGAGAAGAAGGAACGGCATTGCATCCAACATTAGAACAACTGGTAGAACTATACAAGTCTTTCTATGCTGGTGCCGCTTTCACACACTATGTGGATAAAGCACTGGATTTAAAGCAGGTAGTAAATACAAACAAGGCACTAGTCCATGTGGAGAAATTTGGCAATAAAGCTGTTGTCACTTGTATGATTGACAATCTGCTTAAGGGCGCTGTTGGCCAAGCAGTTCAGAACATGAATTTGATGTTCGGTCTGGATGAGACGACAGGTTTGAGACTGAAACCAAGTGCATTTTAAAACATAATAACATGAAACTTTTTGACGTATATCCATTATTCGATATAGCTATTGACCACGGAAAAGGCTGCAAGGTATGGGATGACAAGGGTCAGGAGTACCTGGATCTCTACGGAGGACATGCCGTAATCAGCGTAGGTCATTGCCACCCACATTATGTGTCATGCATGACACAGCAGTTAAACAAGTTGGGTTTTTACAGCAACTCTGTGGTTAACCCATTACAGCAAGAATTAGCCAAGCGCTTAGGTAAAGCATGTGGTTACAACGACTACCAGCTATTCCTAATCAACAGTGGTGCAGAGGCAAATGAAAATGCCTTAAAACTTGCTTCTTTCTATAATGGCAGAACACGCGTACTTTCCTTGGAAAAAGCATTCCATGGACGTACATCATTGGCAGTAGAAGCTACTGCCAACCCAAAGATCATTGCTCCAATCAATGCAAATGGCCATGTTACCTATCTCCCTCTGAACGAGCTAGACGCATGGAAAGCAGAAATAGAAAAGGACGATGTCTGTGCTGTCATCATTGAGTGTATTCAAGGTGTAGGCGGAATCCGAATGGCATCAGCCGAGTTCATGCAAGGCTTACGTGAACTTTGCGATGCACACAATACAGTTCTTATCTGTGACGAGATTCAGTGCGGCTATGGCAGAAGTGGTAAATTCTTTGCCCACCAGCATCTGGGCATAAAGCCAGATATAATTACTGTGGCCAAAGGTATTGCCAATGGCTTCCCTATGTCTGGTCTTCTCATTGCTCCTAAGTTTGAGCCTATCTATGGCCAATTAGGTACTACTTTTGGAGGAAACCACTTAGCTTGTGCTGGAGCTTTAGCCGTCCTTGACATCATGGAGGATGAGAATTTAATAGAGAACGCAGCAGAAGTTGGCAACTACCTGATGAACCGTTTGAAGAATGAAAACCTACCACATGTAGTAGAGGTTCGCGGTGAAGGTTTGATGATTGGTATTGAACTTGACGTTCCATACAAGGAAATCCGTACCCGTTTAGTCAAGGAGCAGCATTGCTTTACTGGTTGCAGTGGTACAAACGTACTTAGACTGCTCCCTCCTCTGTGCTTGACCAAGGCTGAAGCAGATGACTTTATTGAAAGACTCAAAAAAGTCCTGTAAAATTCATATTTACAAATAAAATAAGGCGTAACAGTAAATGCAACTGTTACGCCTTATTTTTATAGTGGAAAGAATAGAGAGACAAAGAATATATTAGCAGCAAGCAGCAGTAAATCCATAGGGATACCAATCCTTAGAAAGTCCGTACTCTTATACCCTCCTGGGCCATAAACCAACAGATTCGTATCACTACCCACTGGAGTTGAGAAACTGCAGGAAATAGCTATCATAAGGCCTATACAAAAAGCCAAAGGATTAGAACCTAATTCCAAAGACATCTTTAACGCTACTGGCGCAAAGAAAGCTGCAGTAGCAGCATTTGTTGTAACTTCTGTAACTAAATTAGCTACAACGCACAGCATAATGAACCCCACCAAGGCGTTTGTTCCAGAGAAGTACATTATTGCATCAGCAATCATCGCAGCAATGCCACTTGCATCAACAGCCTTTCCTAAACAATAAGAACCTACAAAGACTAAAAGTAGCTTAAAGTTCAGCAAATCTCGCACTTGTTCTATAGAACAACAGCGACAAGCAAACATCAGAAGAGCTGCCACTAAACAGCTATTCAGCAATGAAAGAATGTCCAAAAATGAAAGAATTACCATAAGCAAAATAATACCCGAAGCCAACAAGGTCTTCATACTTTCCTGAGGTAAGGCAATATTATCAAAGAAAATCAGATTCTCACTGAAATTCATTGGATTTAGTTTCTCTCCTTCTAGTAATAAGGTATCACCTGCATGCAATTCTATCTCTCTTGGCATTCCGGCAATACGTTCTCCCTCACGAGCTACGGCCACCAGAACCACTCCATTCTTATCTTCAAAATCAAAATCCACCATGCGGCGTCCTTCCAACCTGCCGCCACGTACTACGGTAGCCATTTGCAATTTCCGGTTTTTCATAACCTCATCGGAACTGTAAACGTGATGAGTGGCACTTACCAATCCTCTTGAGTCTCTAAGATTAAGCAAATCTTGGATATGACCGGAATACACCAGTCTGTCACCTCCCAAGATAAACTCATCGGCAGGAACAGGAGATATGACTTCTCTATCAAAACGGACAATCTCAATCAAATGTCCACCATGTACGTTTTGAAGATTAGCCTCTTCCAATGTCATACCCACTGCTTCATTTTCACTTGGAACCAAAAATTCCACTGTATATTCTGCGCGACTTTCAAAAGATTCCTCTGGAGCTTTTCTCACAGGAATCCTTTTTCTCATATAAACCGTTGCACAAATACAGATTAAGAGACAACACAAGGCCGGTAGAGTTGGTGCCAACAGAGGCATAAACTCACCCGTATCGGTCTTGTAGATATCTGCAATAATCAAGTTGGAAGGTGAACCCAAGACAGTCAAGGTTCCACCTATCATAGACGCATAGCTCAACGGAATCAACAGTTTAGAAGGAGCAACCTTGATGCGTTTAGCCCAAGTCTTCACCACATTCAGGAAAAGGATTGTGACTGCCGCATTATTCAGGATAGAACTGATTGCTGCCACAGGAAACATGAGCCTAAGAAAAGCTTTCTTCTCAGACTTAGGTTCACCCATAATATGATTCACCACCCACTGCACTACTCCCGAATGAATCAGACCTGCTATGAGGATAAATAACACACCAAGCGTAACAACAGGGTTAGAGCCAAAACCAGCCAGGCCTTGTTCTTCGGTCAACGTACCCGTAATGAGTAGTGTAGCCACACAGATGAAGGAAACAACATCAGATGGCAACTTACCGGTATAGAGCATGATGAATTTAAAGACCAATAGCAGGATTGTAATCCAAGCAAAGATATTCAAACCCAGAAATAACACTTGTTCCATAGGAAATACTTAACTATTGCAAATATAGCTATATAATTTGAAATTGAGGTTTTTTTGATGAAAAATAAATACGATTTTAAAGATAAGAAACAGTCGGAAAGAGGAGATTCGAACTCCCGACCCCTACGTCCCGAACGTAGTACGCTACCAACTGCGCTACTTTCCGATTGTATTGCAAAGGTATAACTTTTTTTTAAGAAGCCCCTACTTTTCGCAGATTTTTGTTACCTTTGCAAAAATCATTAGCTAATATAACAATGAAAAAATTATTTCTTTTAGCAGGTTTGTGCTTCACTTGCGCAACTGCAACAATGGCTCAGCAAGCCAAGTATGTGTTCTATTTCATTGGTGATGGAATGGGACTGAATCAAGTGAATACCACTGAATTTTACAAAGCTAGCGTTAATGGTAAATTGGGTATTGAACACATGACCTTCGCCGATTTTCCATACACCACCTTTGCAACCTCATATTCTGCTAGCAGTGACGTGACGGACTCTGCTGCTGGTGGTACTGCACTTTCTACTGGAGTAAAGACAAAGAATGGCATGCTGGGTATGGCCCCAGACTCTACCGATGTTTCTAGCATTGCTGTTTGGGCAAAGAATAAGGGTATGAAAGTTGGCGTTTGCACTACCGTCAGCATTGACCATGCTACACCTGCGGCTTTCTATGCACACCAAGTGAACAGAAACCTATATAATGGTATTGGCCATCAGTTGGCAGTCTCTGATTTTGACTATTTCGGTGGTTCTGACTTCTTGAAACCTATTGGTGATGATGGTATCGACTTGCACAAACTATGCGAGGATAATGGCTATACCTGGGCCTATGGTTACGAAGAAGGCAAGGCAAAATGGAAGGACGCAAACAAATTGATTATGGTTCAGACCAAGGAAGCTGCAGCAGAGAACCCAAATGAGATTCCATATGCTATTGACCGCAAAGAGAACGACTTGACCCTGACCCAGATTGTAGAAACTGGTATCAATATGCTGACCAAGAACAATAAGAAAGGATTCTTCTTTATGGTAGAAGGAGGATCAATAGACCATGCTTGTCATAGCCAAGATGCTGCTACAGCTATCAAAGAGACATTGGATTTCGATGAGGCAATCAAAGTAGCTGTAGAATTCTACAAGAAGCACCCAAAAGAGACACTGATTGTCATTACAGCAGACCATGAAACTGGTGGTATGGTTCCCGGTAACGGACAATATGCCTTGAACCTGCAGGCATTACAATATCAGACTTGCAGTGTAGAAAAAGTAACAGAACGCTTGAATGCACTGAAGAAAAACAGAATGAGAAAAACATGGGAAACTGTAAAGGATGTACTCAGCGAAAGCTTTGGCTTATTCACTAAAGTTCCTGTTTCCTGGAGAGACGAGGCTGCTTTGCGTGAAGCATACGAAGCTGCATTCGTAGGAAATGCAACCGAAGCAAACTGGTACAGCACAAATTCAGCCCTTGCCACTAAGGCTCGTGACATCTTAGCTAAGACTGCAATGGTTTCTTGGGCAAGCGGAGCTCACTCTGATGGTTATGTTCCTGTATTCGCTCTTGGTGTTGGTGCAGAGAAGTTCCACGGACGTCTGAACAACATTG
>JAUNHZ010000231.1 GCA_030523705.1 Bacteroidales bacterium | reverse complement strand
TATTTGGGTTTGTGCAAGTGACTCATGCTCAATATGTTTCTAAGGATCTCCAACTGAATGAGGTGGAGGTTACAGCTAAACGCCCATTGAAATCTACTGGCATTGAGAAAACACATATCGACACGTTGTTATTGCATGAGAATATCGCTCTTTCTATGGCCGATATCCTACAGTTGAACTCTACGCTTTTCATCAAAAGCTACGGACGTGCTACAGAATCCACGGCCGAGTTCCGAGGTACATCTCCTTCACATACCCAAGTGACTTGGAATGGCATGAAAATTAATTCTCCAT
Organism: Bacteroidales bacterium; assembly: GCA_030523705.1. Taxonomy (GTDB): domain Bacteria; phylum Bacteroidota; class Bacteroidia; order Bacteroidales; family Bacteroidaceae; genus Minthousia. The sequence goes on along the minus strand of JAUNHZ010000231.1, from coordinate 2,313 downwards.
TGTTAGGTACTGTTGACTTTTCCACTATCCCATCTTATTTTATTGATGAAGCAAATCTTTACCATGGAGCTAGTTCTATCCAACTTTCTGGAGGTGGATTAGGTGGTGCTGTAGAGTTGAGTTCTAAGAATACTACACAGCCGGGTTTCTATCATCAGAGCATCTGGGGACTTGGGTCTTATGGTACAGTGGACCGCTTCCATCATTTTTCTTACAATAAGGGACGCTTGAAGTGGCAACTTCGATGGGTTCGCTCTAAAGCCAATAATGATTACTCTTATGTAAATTATGATAAGAAAACTGATGTCCGTGATGAACAAGGTAATATCATAGATTCTTATCACCCTACAGAGAAGAATAAGAGTGGTTATTTCCGTGATATGCATTTAATGCAAGATCTAAGTTTCGACGCAGGACATGGACATACGTTGACTAGTTCTATATGGGTTGCGCGTACACGTAGAGGACTCCCATTTTTGAGTGTGGACTATAGAGATGATACGGAGTTCAAAAACGAACAGAATCATCATACCGTTCGTGGTGTGTTAGGGTGGGATTGGAATAACTCTACCGTAAAAACCAGTGTGAAAGCAGGTTATGCCTATAATGATGTAGATTATATGTACTCTACCACTCGAGGAGAGAATACTCAGATTATTACAGCATCACAGAGTTATACGAATACGGCTTTTTCCCAACTGAAAGCTGAATATATTCCCAATGAGAAATGGATGCTTTCAACTGAATTTACAGATTATTACCATCATGTGAAAAGCCAGGACCGTAGTCCATTCCATATGGGTGATAATTATAATATTGGGAGAAACGAGTTTACGGCTAGTACATCGTTGCGATACCGCCCTGTGGAACCTGTTTCTTTAGCAGCAGTGCTGCGTGAAGAGGCGTATGAGAATGACTGGTTGCCATTGATCCCTGCAATATTTGGCGAAGTAGTAGTTTATAAACCTTTAAACTTGGTATGGAAGGCATCCATTGCTCGTAATTATAGGTATCCAACCTTAGATGACTTGTATTTCCAACCGGGTGGTAATCCTAATTTGGGTCCAGAGAAAGGTTTCACTTGGGATACTGGTTTGGAGTTCCAACTCATTCGCAAGCGTGGTAATCTGAAGGGTAATTTACAGTTCTTCGATTCACATATTAATGATTGGATTCTCTGGACTCCAAACGTTAAAGGTTTTTGGGAGCCTACCAATGTAAAGAAGGTACATAACTATGGTGTGGAGTTGAATCTAACGGGCATGCTTCGCTTCAATAAGGATTGGAATGCAGAGATGAATACAAATTTAGCATGGACACCTAGCAAGAATGTAGGTGAACGTGTGAATGATAATGACCAGAGTTATGGTAAGCAGCTCTGCTATATTCCTAAACTTTCAACGGGCATGAACATGCGTTTGCATTATAGAGATTGGACCTTGAATTATAAGTTTGCACATTATAGTGAGCGCTATACCACTACCAGTAATGAAGTGGACCGTATTACGGGTAGATTGGAACCTTATTATATGCATGACGCCAGCATGGAGAAACTTGTAAGAACCAAGGTTTGCGATGTGAACTTGAAAGTGCAGGTCAATAACTTATTGAACTGCAAATATGTGACGGTGTTAAGTAGACCTATGCCAGGTACTAATTTTGAGGTTTTCTTCGAAATCCGTCCTAAATATAAGAAATTCAATAGGAAATGAATGGACAGAATATAATACCACCTGCTGAAAAGCAGCCGTTATGGAAAGGTTACTTGGAGAAATTCAAGGATCCTATCATCATGATATTGCTTGTGGCGTTTATGCTGAGTTTGGCATTAGCTATTTATGAGCAGAGTCAGGGTGCTGGTAATGTGGTGCTATTAGAACCGTTGGGTGTACTTTTTGCCTTGCTTTTGGCTACCGGAATTGGTTTTTGGTTCGAGGTAAAGGCCGATCGTGAGTTTGACGTGCTGAATAAGGTAATTGACACGGTTCCCGTGAAAGTGTTCCGTGAGCATTGGTGTGAGATTCCAAAATGTGATGTAGAGGCAGGCGACTTGGTTAAATTGGAGAGCGGTGATGAAGTCCCTGCTGATGGAACCTTGGAAGAGGCCTTAGCCTTACGGGTTGATGAGTCTGCTTTTACTGGTGAACCTTATACACAGAAAACTACTGAGCAGGAGCTTTTCCAACAAAATGCTACATATCCAAGCAATTTCTTACTAAGAGGATCTGTGGTACTTGAAGGAACCGCTCTTCTTTGTATCACGGCTATAGGCCTAGATACCGAGGAAGGCCGTGGTGTTATGAAAACCAGAGA
>JAUNHZ010000230.1:730-2640 GCA_030523705.1 Bacteroidales bacterium | reverse complement strand
TATGGCACGCACCATTTCTCGTAAGTATCAAGGAAAGCAGGATCATTTCAATGAAAAGCAGTATGAGCATATCCACCAGATGATGGAACTCACCGATAATGCTTTGACTCAGATGAACTCTCTGATGAGTGGTCGCAAAGACTCTTACGATGCTAATCGCTCGTTCAATATCGAGAATGAGATTAACAACTATCGCAACCAGTTGAAGGTTCAGAATATCAACGATATCAACAACCACGAATACACTTATGCCGTTGGTACCATCTACATGGATATCATCAATGAGTGCGAGAAATTGGGTGACTATGTAGTCAACGTAGTTGAGGCCCGCATGGGTACTCGCCAAAAAGATGCATGATTTTTGCTACAGTTGAACATTTTTTAGAAAAAATACATTAATTTTGCAGTCGCATTTACAAACTAAATATATTTGAAAGCAATCTATGAGAAAAAGAATTCTGTTTCTGATGGTTTTGATGTTGACTTCAACATTGACTATCATGGCGCAAATTACGACTTCGAGTATGACTGGTAAAGTAACCTTTGAGGATGTCAAAGGCGAAGAAGTTATTGGTGCCACAATCGTAGCTGTACACGAGCCTTCTGGTACTCGCTATACAGCGGTAACTAACGTATCTGGTATGTTTACTATCCGAGGCATGCGTACGGGTGGCCCCTATGAGGTTACTGTTTCATACATTGGTTACCAGCCAAAGACCGTTAAAGGGATTACGTTGGAACTGGGTGAAACCTATAATCTCAATGTCTGGCTGTCAGAAGATGCTACAGTCCTGACAGAAGTTGTAGTTAGCGGTAAGGCTTCAAAGTTTGCTGCCGAGAAGACTGGCGCTTCTACCAACATCAACAATGCCATGATTGCTAATCTTCCTACTGTAAACCGTAGCCTGACTGATGTAATGCGTCTTTCTCCTTATGGCGGTAATGGTATGAGTCTAGCCGGTGGTAATGGTAAGATGACAAACTTTACTGTTGATGGTGCAAACTTTAATAACAACTTTGGTTTGACAGAGAACCTGCCTGGTGGTGGTAATCCTATCTCACTCGACGCTATCGAAGAAATGCAGGTTGTAATCTCTCCATTTGATGTTCGTCAGACTAACTTTATTGGTGGTGGCGTTAATGCTATCACAAAGTCTGGTACCAACACCTTCAAGGGTACTGCCTATATCTATCATAAGAACGAGAACATGCAGGGTGATGCCGTAGATCGCGAGCAGATTGCCGGAGCACGTGAACGTAACAAGACCACAACTTATGGCTTTACACTGGGTGGACCAATCATTAAGAATAAGTTATTCTTCTTCGTTAATGGTGAAATGATTAAGTCTCCTACTGTTATCAACCGCTGGCGTGGTTCTGATAATGGTAATTACGATGCAGATAACTATCTGTCACGCACATCTATTCAAGATTTGCAGGCTGTATCTGAATTCGTAAAGAATAAGTATGGCTATGATACTGGTTCTTATGACAACTTCTCTGAAGATGACGATACATATAAAATGTTGGCTCGTCTCGACTGGAATATCACAGATCGTCATAAGCTGGCTCTGCGCTATAACTATACCAAGAGCCGTTCATGGAAATCTCCTTCTATGTCTGTAGACGGTGGTACTCTGCCTTATAGCAGAACATCACTGTATGCTATGAGCTATGCGAACTCTATGTACGCAATGGATAACTATGTACACTCTTGGTCATTTGACTTGAATAGCCGTTTGACAGATAACTTGTCTAACCAGTTCCTGGCTACCTATTCAAAGATTGACGATATTCGTGCATCAAAATCTTCTGACTTCCCATTCATTGATATCCTTGATGGTGAGGGTGGAAATTACATCTCATTAGGTTATGAGTTGTTTACTTGGAACAATGCCGTTCACAATAAT
>JAUNHZ010000230.1:0-720 GCA_030523705.1 Bacteroidales bacterium | reverse complement strand
ATTAAGGATGACTTGACATATTATCTCGCTAACCATACTATTACTGCAGGTGTTAGCTATGAGTATCAGATGGCTGATAATATGTATATGCGTAATGGTTCTGGTTATTATCGCTATAACAACATGGCTGAGTTCCTTAACAGCGGAACTCCTTCTGTTGTATGTCTGACCTATGGCTATGATGGCGAGCAGGAGCCTGCTTCTCGTGTAGCTTTCAACCAGTTGGGCCTCTATGCTCAGGACGATTGGAAGGTAACCAATAATCTCAAGTTGACTTATGGTGTTCGTTTCGATGGCTTGTTCTTCAATAATAAAGACCTGATGACCAACAACGGCATCTTGGCTCTGGATTATAATGGAAAGCATGTAGATACAGGTAAGTGGCCTGATTCTACCGTTTCTATTTCTCCTCGTCTGGGCTTTACATGGGATGTCTTTGGTGACAAGAGCCTGAAGGTACGTGGTGGTTCTGGTCTCTTCTTAGGTCGTCTGCCTTTGGTATTTTTCACCAATATGCCTACCAACTCTAATATGATGCAGTTTGTTGGTAAGTGGAACTCTACTGGTAGCAGCGCAACAAAGGCTGATATGTCTCAGTTCGCTGGTGGTATCATGAACCGTACCGAGCTGTATGAATGGGTAACTACCCATGATGTTGATGGTAATGTTGTTACCGATCCTAAGCTGGCAATGGGACCAAGCACGATTACTCCTGAGGAT
>JAUNHZ010000047.1:5128-16548 GCA_030523705.1 Bacteroidales bacterium | reverse complement strand
GTTGCTCAGGACCTTAAAATATGTTTAATGTTATAGTGCTGCGAAATTAAGGGTTTTGTGTTTTTCGGAGTGCAAAAGTAAGGAAAAATCATCAATCATGTCTTTTCCGGAGTATCTTTTTTTCTTGAAAAGTGTAATATATTATTTTACACTCTGTTTTTATGGTCGTGTCACTTTCTATCCTTTTATTTTGCCTTTTTCGAAAAAATGCGTAATTTTGCCATAACATGTATCTTTTAAATAATTAAATACCATGAAGAAATCTATTAATCTGTCTTTAGCGGCATTGGCTTTACTGTCGCTGACGGCTTGCAACGGCCAGAAATGGACGGAAGAGGAGCATGATGGCTATAATCTGGTTATCCAGAAGGGCGGTCAGACACTGGGTTATTCACCTGCCTCTGGCATTCAGCTGCTGGAGGAGAGTGGCTACAAGTTCAAGGATCTGAACCGGAATGGCCAGTTGGATGTCTATGAGGACTGGCGAAAGAGTTTTGATGAGCGTGCTGAGGATTTGGCCAAGCAGCTGAGTCTGGAGGAGATAGCCGGTCTGATGCTGTATAGTGCCCATCAGAGCTTGTCGTATAACGGCCCAAGCTACGGTGCTGTGGGTACCTATAATGGTAAGAGCCTGAAGGAGAGTGGTGCCAAGATCAGCGACCTGACCGACGGACAGAAGAAATTCTTGACCGAGGATCACCTGCGCCACGTCTTGATTACCACTGTAGAGACTCCTGAGGATGCTGCTGTGTGGAACAATAACATGCAGGCGCTGTGTGAAGGCATTGATCACGGAATTCCGTCAAATACTAGTACAGACCCTCGCCATACTGCTGTGGCTAGTGCTGAGTTTGATGTAGGTTCTGGTGGTAAGATTTCACTCTGGCCATCTACATTAGGTCTGGCTGCTACCTTCGACCCTGCACTCATCGAGGAGTTCGGTAGAGTAGCTGCTTTGGAGTATCGTGCATTGGGTATTGCTACCGCCCTGTCTCCACAGGTGGATATCGCTACGGACCCTCGGTGGTGGAGAAACAGCGGTACATTTGGTGAGGACCCACAGCTTTCTGCTGATATTGCCCGTGCATATTGCGACGGTTTCCAGAACAGCACACCAGAGGCAGAGATTGCCGACGGTTGGGGATTTGAGTCTGTGAATGCCATGGTAAAGCACTGGCCTGGCGGTGGTTCTGGTGAAGGTGGACGCGATGCGCATTTCATCAATGGAAAGTATGCGGTTTACCCTGGTCATGGCGAGGCTCAGGCTTTGATCCCATTCACCGAGGGTGCCTTCAAACTGAAGGGCAAGACCAAGATGGCTTCTGCCATCATGCCTTATTATACCATCTCTTATCATTACGATGGCACTGAGAATGAAGAAGGTAACAACTATTCCAAGTATATCATCACGGATTTGCTTCGCGAGAAGTATGGCTTTGAAGGTGTGGTTTGTACCGACTGGGGCGTGACTGCCGATGAAGGTGATGATTTCTCTTCTATGGTTGGTGGTAAGTGCTGGGGACATGAGACCGAGGATGTGGCTACCCGTCACTACAAGATTCTCATGGCTGGCGTGGACCAGTTTGGCGGTAATAATGAGATTCAGCCTATCTTGGATGCGTATAAGATGGGTGTGGCTGAGCATGGCGAGGAGTTTATGCGTAACCGCATGAACCAGAGTGCCAAGCGCTTGCTGATGAACATCTTCCGTGTCGGCTTGTTTGAGAACCCATACCTGGATCCTGCCAAGACAAAGGAATTGGTCGGTTGTCCTGAGTTCATGAAAGAAGGTTATGATGCACAGGTCAAGTCTGTGGTTATGCTGAAGAACAAGGGTGGCGTATTGCCAATGGCTGAGAAGAAGAAAGTATATGTGCCTATCGTGCATCATCCGGAGGCTGCTAGCATCTTCGGAGCACCAACGCCTGCCTATGATGCAGATCCTGTAGAAAAGGCACAGTTGGCGAAGTACTATACCGTAGTGGATACACCAGAGGAGGCTGATTTTGCCATCTGTTTCATTAGCAATCCTGACGTGGTGAATGGCTATTCAAATGCGGACAAGAAGAAAGGTGGCAACGGTTATGTGCCTATCTCTCTGCAGTTCAACGACTATACTGCTGTGAATGCACGTGAGACCAGCTTGGCTGGTGGTGACCCTAATGAGGATTTCACCAACCGTTCTTATCGTGGCAAGACCGTGAAGACGAACAACAAGTGCGACTTGGACATGGTGCTGAATACGCGCAAGTCTATGGGTGACAAGCCTGTGATTGTCTGCGTAAATATGGACAAGCCTATGATATTCACTGAGTTTGAGCCTTACGTAGATGCTATCCTGGTTGGATTCGTTATCCAGAATCAGGTATTGCTGGATCTGATTTCTGGTAGGGAAGAGCCTTCTGCCCTTCTGCCTATGCAGATGCCACTGAACATGGCGGTAGTAGAGGGGCAGTGTGAGGACCTTCCACATGATATGAAGTGCTATGTGGACTCAGAGGGTAACACCTATGATTTTGCTTATGGCTTGAACTGGAAGGGTGTCATTAATGATGAACGTGTAAAGAAATACGGGCATAAGAAATAACATGCATCCGGATAAGACAGAAATTCCTGCCATTGGCGGTTGATATGAGCCCCGAAAGTTTTTCCTTAACTTTCGGGGTTCACTTTACCACATAGCAGTTCTCCCGTCTTCGTTACTGCACTGAATCTTCTGGCTATATAACCATCGGCCATGTCCGTTATCCCACAAAACGCATATATTAGCCAGAAGGCAGTAAGAGGCTGGTGTGTTACACTCAGCAGTAATAGGCCAACTGCACCTACGATTCTTGCTGCGGTAATGTAGTTAGGATTCATAATTCTAACCTCAATATCCGCATAACATGCTGGGCTCCGTCAAAAAGGGTATCATCCACGGCAGTCTCTCCGGTAGGAATGAATCCGCACTTTTCCATGACTCGACCTGATGCCGGATTGTCTGTGTAGTGGCTGCTGATGAGTGATTTATAGTTGGTTCCCTTTCGGATGTAGTCCAGCATCAGCTGCAGAGCTTCAGTGCAGATTCCTCGGTTCCAGTAAGGTTTTCCTACCCAATATCCCACGAGAGGTTCACCCTCACGAGCAGGCAGATTCAGCGGGCAATCTGGCATATAGCCCATGGCACCAATGGCTTCACCTGTCTCTTTCAGAACAATGGCCCAGGTGGTGTCATTATGGAATACGGTGCGTATAATCTCAAGGCTCTTTTCCACAGATTGATGTGGAGGCCATCCTGCGCGTTCTCCTATTATGGGATCGCTGGCGTATTTATAGAGTGCCTTGGCATCATTGTCCTGCCAGGGGCGAAGTAGTATTCTGCTTGATTCAATCATTTTCTTAATGTCCTGTATGTTTCTCTTTTCGCTTTGCTTGCTTGAGTTCAAATTGGCGTTCCTTCTCTGACTCTCACATTTCTTTAGAGATAGATTTTCGCTCCAGTTTGTTCTCTTCCTGCTGTTGCTTTAATGCTTGTTGCGATTTCGTTCCGATGCCAGTGACCTGCGTATTTTGTATGTTAATGATTTCGGTTTTCATTTTTTTTATTTTCGCATTAGTTTTGCCATGAATCCCCAGTAGATAATTTGCACAGGTCCGCCAGCGACCGGTTGCCAGAATTTTACGGTATCGCTCAATGTATTCGGGAAGGCATACAGCGGTTTGCCAGTACCGAAATTCAGATCGCAAGCGCGGAATTTAAGTTGATTGTTGATATAGAGGCTCTCCGGCTTGTCGCTGAACATCGCACATGGATCCATCCAGTAGTAAGGCAGGCCATAGTGACTGGCACATACCGACAGACGCAGATTGCGTTCCTGGGTGTCGCTCTGCAGGACAGCATCATTTGCTTTCTGAATAGCTTGTGCCAATGCGGCAGTATCAAGGTCTAATGAGAACTCTTCCTGCGTGGCGAAAGGCTGAGAAAGATTGCCCATCAGGTTTTCGCTTACGCCAAACACATGTCCACGAAGGTCGGATACTGAAATCACCTTGAAGTAATCCTGTTGCAAGCGAGTCATTACCTCCCGGGCTGCAATGGCACAGAGTACCGCATGTGTACCGGTACCCGATTCCTGTTTCAGTTTGGCAATCTCCTCTTGCGAGACACTCTGAATATACGTATCCTTTACGTTTCTCAGACGGAACATGTCCCACAGCATTTTGATGAGAGAGGATACCTTCATCTTAGTCCAACCGTACTCCTTTACCTTTTCCAGGGCTTCTTCCTTGGTAAAGGCATCTTTGTTAGGCAGTTGGCTCTGATCCACTACCATAGGCTCTACGGTTTCGCCCTTGGTGAGTGCTGCCCATTGCTCCATCAGACGGAAAAAGCTGTAACCATCCATAGTGGCATGGGCACACTGTACGAAGAGTACCGCTCCATCCTTCAGTTTCACCAAAGTGGCAGAAAACGGCATTATCTTACCCTTCTTGAACGCTTTAGTGTCGTATTCCTTGACCAGTGCCCAGGTCTGTTCATCCTTTCCAATGAGGTCATTGACAGAAAACTCCGGTTTGTTGCGGGTTTGTATAGAAGGTTCGTTTCTGTAGTTGTCATCCCAGATGAGCACCTTTCCCTTCTCCTGATAGTGCCCAGTGAGGTGAGGGTAGTATTTTATAAGTTTCTTCAATGCCTCACGCAACGCCTGCACATCGGGCAGATCTTTAAATATCCATGCGCCCTTAATCACCATGTTCAGGCAGAACAAGTCGAGCGATGTTAATTTCCATTCTTTTTCCATTTTTCTCATATTATTTTTTTTACCCCAGGAATCTTTCTTAGCAGCCATATCAGGAGGAAGGATTCGATGGTAGTAACAGTTCCTATGAACACGAACTTTCCGAATGCCCCCATCCACACGTCGTCGACCATAAACTGTAGGCCAATCATTAGTAGCAGATGAACGATATAGGCGCCATACGCCTGACCGGCATGATGGAATATGACCAAAACGGTCAGGAATACCTTTAAATGATCCAAGTAAAATTTTCGTTTCATTTATAGTTCAATTTTCCATTTAGTATGCGGTTCCTGACGCTCTTCACTGCAGGTTTGTAGTAGCTGATTTCCATGCCCTCGATAATTTTCATAATCGTTTTTTCTGATTCAGGTGCAAAAATAAACACTATATCAAGAAATATGTTGTAAAAAAGGGACATTTTAGCTCTTTAATGACAAAAACTCTATATCAAGTTTTCTATTTTTATCTTTTTCTTCATTAGTCCGCTAAACTGTTGCCCGAAAGCTTCTGTGAGTTTTGTGCCCGATTGGATGAGTTCGGTGGGAGAGTAGCCACAAATATCACGGAAGTCCGAAATCATGTGAGCCAAATCATAGTAGCCACATTGCCAGGCAATGGTTTGCCGGTTGTCGCCCGATGGTTCTGAAAGATGAGCCTGCAGCATTTGCAGGGCTTTATGAAACCGGAGCAATCGCAGGTAAGACTTAGGGTTCATGCCCACGTATTTATGAAATACGCGTGTAAACTGCTTCTGACTGAGACAAGCCGTAGAGGCAAGGTCTGCAGGCGAGAAATCGTCCTTGAACTTAGGGGAATGAACTGTGCTCTTATCTGTGGGTACAATGTCTTCGAAAACATCATTCAGACGTTCCATATTGATGTCGCCTTCCGGGAATTCTGCTAATCTTTTGAGGAAGAACTCGTCAAGCATCTTCACCCGTTCCTCTGTGTTTCCGGCAGCATGGATTGCTTTACTCAGTGCTATCAACTCGTCATCGTGCAAGTCCTCTGGTGAAGCATAAATGCCGTTCATTTCCGTCCGGAAAAATACACGGGAACAATAAGGTACGAACTCCACACCGAAGATGTTAAAATCTCCCTCATCAGATATAATACCTACTTTCTCCATATTCTGATGAAAGAGTGCGGTATGGTATTGCTGCTCACTCCAATCCAAACTGACAGGTTGTGACAGATAGAACTGTAAACTGGCAGCTCCATTTGAGAACATCTGCTGAGTGCTGTCTGTAGCCGTACAATATGCTGTCAGCATCCAATAGTTGCGTATGAATGGACGCAGGGATTCGTGACAAGGGATGGGTTGGAAATTCATACTATCGTCATTATATGAATACAAAGATAGTACTATTTCCTTAAACAGCCAATCAATCCTAATCAGAATCATTTGTATGCCACTAAATTGTTTCTTACCCGTAAGGTGTGGAGAGGTATGCTCACGACAGGAATAGAGATGAGTTTTATAAACAGGAACAACGTATATTGCTAAATAAAAAAACGCTAACTGATCCATATCCAGTTAGCGTTTTTTTATTTTTGACCTTTTGGGCTCTTTCTTGTTATGTTCCTATTAAATTAGATTGCAGGGATAAGCTTTGCATTTGGAACGTTCTTGAGCTGAGTCGCAGCATCACCTACTACGACAATAATCATCTTGTCCACATTCAGGTAATCTGCTGCCTTAGCTTTAATGTCCTCCAAGGTCATGCTGCTTACTACAGTCTCTTCCTTAGCTACATAATCGTCTGGCAGATTGTTGTTTCTGATGTTCAGTAACAAGCTTGTCAAGCTACCGTTGGTTTCAAATGCAGATGCATTCTTGCGCAGCAAGGCACCCTTTACGCTATCCAGTTTCTTCTGGTCGTATTCAGGACCGAAGTTGTTGATGATCTCCTTGAACAGTTCTACAGACTCCTTGGTAGAGCTTCCCTGTACGCTTGATGCTGCCTGGAAGTAACCATAGACTGGGTTTGAACTGAATGATGAGCTAGCACCATAGGTGTAACCGCGCTGCAGACGGAGTACTTCGAAGAGCTTACCGGCAGAACCAGCACCCAACTTGTTGTTCAATACATTCAGCTTGAAATACTCAGGGTCACTGATCTTCATTCCAGGACCGATGATGTAGATGTATGACTGCTTTGAACCAGGGAAGTCAATGAAGTAAGTACCAGGACCTGCGCTCTGACCTAAAGTAATCTCAGGGATGGCCACTTCCTCGCCAGTCCAGCCTTCCAAAGCGGCTACTGCAGCCTTCAAAGTGTTCACGTCAATGTCACCTGCTACATCGATGTGTGCATTCTTAGGAGTAAGGGTCTTGAAATAAGCCTTTACGTCATCCATGGTAATGGCATCGATGCTCTCGTTAGTGGTGTAGTTGGTGTAGATACAATCACCCAGCCACAGCTTGTTGGCAGCTCTTGAACCCAGTGATGTGATGCTGGTGAGTGAGCGCTGGATAGCAGACTTCTGAGACTTGACTGCACGGTCGAATGCCTCTTGGTCGAATCTTGGCTTGGTAATCATCTCGTTCACGATGCCCATAACTGCAGGCAAGTTCTTGGTCAGAGAAGATACGTTGATGATGGTTGACTTGGTAGCACTAGATACGCTAGCTCTTGCCCCCAATCTCTTGAGCATCTGCTCCAGCTCTACAGCGGTATGGTCTGCTGTACCCTCATTCATCATGCTGGCATTGATCTGTGCAGTACCCTGCTTGCCTGCAGGCTCCAACAGCTGTCCACCATCGATAGAAATGGTCAGGTTTACCATAGGAATCTCACGCTGAGTGATACCTGCTACCTCAATACCGTTAGACAATGTAGTTCTCCAGATGCTTGGGATGTTTGTCTTAGGGGTGTTAGGCAAGTAATCAGGCTCTACGCTACGGTCAATCTTGGAAGGAGTACGCTCATAGTCGTCGTCAACTACAGCACCAGCCTGGCTCTTCATGGTCTGCTTGCTCTGGTCTTCCATGATCAGCTTAGCAGGCTCTGAACCCTCAATGGCCAGTTCTACCTGTCCCTTAGGAACAGCTACTACTGCTACATAGTTCTGACCCTTTACATATTTATTATATACGCGCATGATGTCCTCGGCAGTTACCTTCTGGAAATCTGCAATATCATCGATGAACTTGTCTGGCTTACCATACAGCTCATTGTTACGAGCCAGCATCTGAGCCTTGCCAAGCACGCTACCTAAGCGGCTGTAGGCTGAAGTCTCATTCTCAGCCTTCAAGGTTGCAAGTTCTTCCTCATCTACGCCATTAGCCTCAAAATCCTTCATGGCCTGCTCAATACCAGCCATTACCTGGTCGATATCTACATCTGGATATGCAGTTGCGCTGATGCTTACCTGACCTGCGCTCTCACGTGTACCATTGTAAGCAGAAACGTTTGGTGCCAGATTCTTCTCTACGATGTTCTTGTACAGAGGAGAGTTCTTTCCACGGCCGAACAGGCTGCAGAATGCATCCAGTGCAGCACTGTCTTCGTGACCATCTGCTACGGCAGAGTAAGCTACCTCTACAGCTGGCATAGAAGCAAACTGGTCCTCATAGTACAGCTTCTTGGTTGAATCCAATTGAACATCCCATACTTTTGGCTTCTCTACTGGGTGACTTGGAATCTCACCGAAGTACTTCTCGATAAGTGCTTTTGCCTCCTCAATATCAAAATCACCAGCCAAACACAATGTTGCGTTTGATGGAACGTAGTAGTTACGGTAGAATTCTTTCACATCCTCTACGGTAGCAGACTTGATGTCCTCGAACTCACCAATAACGGTCCAAGAATAAGGGTGACGTTTTGGGAAGAAGTTCTTACTCATGACATCGTCCATCATACCAAATGCGTTGTTCACCTCGGTCTGGCGCTTTTCGTTGCAGATTACGTCAATTTCACGCTCCAAACCGCTCTGAGTTACGGTGTTGATGAAAAAGCCCATGCGGTCTGACTCCATCCACAGAATCTTCTCCAAGGCGTTACGTGGAACACACTCATAATAAGTGGTCATGTCATTACCAGTACCACCGTTGAATGTACCTCCCATATCTGCAATCTTGTTGAAGAATGCGTTTCTTGGCAGGTTCTCAGAGCGCTGGAAAAGCATGTGCTCAAAGAAATGTGCAAAACCGGTCTTGCCTTCTTTCTCACGTGCACTACCTACATGGAATGCAATAGCTTGTGCCACAATAGGGTCACTGTGGTCTTCATGAAGAACAACCTTCAAGCCGTTAGGCAGGGTGTACTCTTCATAATCGATGTGCATGACCTCCTCGCTTTCGGTGCTTTTGCAAGCTGTGAAAGTGGTAAGAATGGTGGCCATAGCAACAATTGAATAAAAAATCTTTCTCATGATGTTTTTTTGTGTTATGGAAATTTTGCAAATATAGAGGATTTTTTTGATTATATAGAATTGAAGGTGATATTTTTGTTGAAATGGCATCAAATTGGGGCGTTTATATAACAAAATGAAAGAAGACGTGCCTTTTTGACACGTCTTCTATATCGTTGTGAATGGGGTACAGTTTAATAAGTCAAGCCAAAGCCGAATGGGAATGATGGGTTCTCAGAATCGCATGGCTTGTCTTCTTTCTGGGCACGGACAGCGTCCATAGAAGATGGAATCTCAAATGGAAGCTTGCCTACTGGCTTGAAGTTGCCACAGAGAACTTCCATGACCGCCTTGTCGGTTGGGTCAAAAGAAAGCATGATAGCAGCAGGTAAATCCTTCAGCTCAGGGGTAATGCAACATGAAGAACCCGTAGCGTTCAAGTCGGCTATGACAGGTTTACCGGTAGCTACATACTTCTTGAGCAGGTCGAGCTTCTCGCTGAACAGCATGATGTCAATATCGTCAATCTTGTCGCCAATACCTGGAGTTTTACGCTGAGGAGCTTTCTGACCAGGCTTGGCAGGAGCAGGAGCAAATCCACGCTGTCTGTCCTGAGCGAAGGTGGTGCGATAGATGATGACATCGGCTTCTTCTGGAGTCTCCACTACAGTGCCATAGGCAGCAGCTACTTCCTTGTCAATACCATCGACAAACAGCTTATTGCCGGTCTTTAGAGGCAAGATGCCGTTGTTAGTAAGCAATACATTGGCTGTCATCTGTGCCTGCATGCCAAATGCTTCGTTCTCCTCGGTCTGCAAGGTAGCAACAGCCTTCTCTGGATCTACATAAGGATTCTCGAAAAGGCCTAAGGCAAAGTGCCACTTCAAGACACGGCTTACAGCATCGTTTACGCGCTCTTCTGGTAAAACGCCTTCCTTAACCAGTTCTACAACGAGCTCTGGGTTGGTGTCAGAACCAATCTGATCTACGCCAGCATTGAAAATCATGCCGTAGTTCTCTTTCAGTGTGGTTGGATTGTCAGTATACTTTGGATGCAGAGGACCGTTACGTGCTACACCCCAGTCGGTGCAGATAGCACCCTCAAAACCTAAATCTTTCTTGAGAACCTCGGTGGACATGTGATAAGAATAGTTCACGTTCAGGGAATCGTAAAGGGTTCCGCTGTAGTATCCCATGGCAGCCAGTGCACCCTTCTTGATGCCTTCGCGCCAAGGTTTGTAGTGATATTCCTGGTTGTTGGTAGGATAAACCAGCCATCGGCCACCACCATCTCTGTGAGGGCCTGAGCCTGGCCAGTGCTTCAAGTGTACCAGAATTTTCTCAGAGCCTACGCTTTCTCCCTGGGCTCCCTCTATGAATGCTGCAGCCATCTCTGCTGTCAGGTCGGCATCCTCGGAGAAGCAACCCATGTTGCGGCTCCATCTAGGATCGGTAATGACATCAATCTGTGGGCCTAAGAACATGTGCAGACCTACAGCACGGTATTCCTGTGCCATAATTTCACCGTATTTCTTCATCATTTCCTTATCTCTTCCGGCAGTAAGACCTACTTGGCCCTCACCGTTTGCAATATGGCTGAAATATTGGGTGCCGCTGACATGGCCACCTAACTTTGCAGCGTGACGTGGGTCAGAAGAGAACATGATAGGAATACCCAGACGGGTGGCCTCGGCAATTTCCTGCATGCTGTTGGACCAGTTCGCAAATTTATCAGGTGCAGCCACACCATTGTTCAAGATGCAGCGGAAACCTTTCTCTTCAATGAAGGATTTGGCTGTAGCCTCTCTACGCATCTGTCCCATAGCCATGGCACCGGCATTCTGACCTCCAGGACCAATTGGACCGGCATAGCGTTCTTCCTCTGCTTTCTTCAGTGCTTCCTTCTCCTCTTCGGTAAGGTCGTACTTCACAATTCCGTCTTCCTTGACAGCAATGTTTGGATGGAACATCAATCCGTCTTTCTCTTCCAGAGTCATTTGACTTACCAAATCTGAAATTCGCTCATCATCGGTCAATCGCCAGTCTTCGTATTTGTCAAGCTGGCCATTCTTGTTCAAGTCCTTAAACTGAAAGCCATCGACGGTAAGAATCTCTACCTTACGGGCACCCAGCTCAGGTTGGACAAATGTCTGTTTCTCTCCGCCACAGCCCTGCAAGAGAGCAGTAGCCGACAGAACGCACAAGGGTAATAATGTTAGTTTTTTCATAGAAAGATATATATATGATTTATATTCAAAAAGTAATGGATAGCCATCGGAA
>JAUNHZ010000047.1:0-5118 GCA_030523705.1 Bacteroidales bacterium | reverse complement strand
CACATCATAAAATGTAAGGAAAATGATGTGAAATAGGAAAATGTCAAAAAATAATGATTCTTTTTTGATATGATACTTTATTATCTTTTTTTATGAAATAGTTTCAAAAACAGAACTGTACCATCCTTTTTGTATTTCAACTTTTTGGATAGAAAAAGAAAAGCAATTATATTTGTACAATTTATATTGGAAAAACCGTGAATACTATTAACAAAACCTTAAAAATATGAAGAAATCAATTATTGTGTTATTTGCAACAACAGCTTTCTTGTCGGCTTGTTCTGAAGGGAAAGTTGAGCAGATTGCTTCGCCTACCAATCCTTATCCAGGAAATCCGGATGAGAATTTTGCCCCTACACTGGTGAGGGATGGTAGCTACAAAAATCTGGCATTGAACCGTATGGCTTATGCGTCATCAAGCTGGGATTATAGCCTGACTGCACAGTTGGCTACCGATGGCATGATAGACGAGAAACAACCAGCTTATATCACGCTGTCTACTAAGAATGGTCTGGTTCCAAAGAATGAGCGTGAATGGATGTTTGACTTGAAAACAAACACGGGTAATAGAGTACAGGGAACAGAAAACTATTTCCAGTTGGATTTCAATAACTTTAACCTGACTTTCGATAAGACTCAGATAGTAGGTCGTGTAACTCCAAAGAAAAAGGAAGAGGCTTATTTTGGCGTACCAGGCCAGGAAGCTGGTGCCATAGACCCAAAGAAACGAGCTGCTCAGTTTATGGAAGTAAACTGGACCATTACTTTGCAGGGCTCTACTGATGGACAGAATTGGACTGATTTGGATACTGCATCTGGTAAGGGCACTCGTATTTTTCAGACATTGTCAAAGACCGGTGAATTCAGTCACTATCGTCTGAACCTTTCTTCTCCTGAAGCTGAAACTTGGCAAATATCCGACTGGGATTTCTTTATGAATGGAGTTGAATTGAAGCCAACAGTGGGAAGCATGACTGAAGTTTACTATCGAGGTGACGTGCTCCAGATGCGTCCTGATTTCTCTAGCGTTTGGATGAGTGAAGGAAATGCAGAAGAGTGGATTTACGTAGATCTGGGTACAAAAGCTTCTATTGATCTGGTTAAATTACATTGGTTAAGCCAGACTCCTGTAGGAAAGGTGCAGGTTTCAGACGATGCGCAGACATGGAAAGATGTTGCAGACCTAGCTGACGAGGTTAGTTTTTCTGCAAAAGCACGTTATGTACGTCTGGCTCTCCAGTCTGGTGGCCCATATATCTTGAGCGAGTTTGAAGTTTATGGTAAGGACGGCGTAAAGGCAGAGCCTAAGGCACAGAAGGCTGCTACAGAGAACCGTCTGGATTTAGCCGGTGGTAACTGGAAGTTGCAGCGTGCAAATCTGGTGAAAGCAGATGGTGATGAACTCTCTTCTGAGGATTTTGATGATTCACAGTGGATTGTGGCTACCGTACCTGCTACCGTACTTTCTTCTTATATTAATGTAGGTGCTATTCCAGATCCTAATTATTCTGATAACCAGCTGCAAGTATCAGAGTCTTTCTTCTTGAGCGATTTCTGGTATCGTGATACCTTTACTGTTCCTGCCTCTTTCCAGGGTAAGAATGTCTTCTTGAATTTCGATGGTATTAACTGGAAGGCTGAAGTTTATCTGAATGGCCAGAATGTTGGTCGTGTAGAAGGTGCCTTTACCCGTGGCTTGTTCAATATCGGTAAGTATCTGAAGGAAGGTACTAACACCTTGGCAGTGAAGATCATCAAGAATGCATTCCCTGGTACCGTGAAAGAGCAGACTGCAGAGAGTACAGATTCTAACGGTGGTACCATTGGTGGTGATGATCCAACCTTCCATGCGACAGTGGGATGGGACTGGATTCCTACTATCCGTGGACGTAATATCGGTATCTGGAACGATGTCTATTTGACTGCAATTGGTGATGTGAAGGTTTCAGACCCATTCGTTCGCACAGAGCTGAACTTGCCTGATACAACAGTGGCTACTGTATTTGTTGAGGCTACACTTCAGAATATCTCTGGCAAGCCTGTTTCAGGTGTGCTGAAGGGTACATTCGGAGAGACAGCATTTAGTAAGGATGTACAGCTGGCTGTTGGTGAAGAGCAATTGGTAAAGGTAGACTCTTTCCAGATTCAGAATCCTAAGTTGTGGTGGCCAGCAGGTTATGGCTCACCTGTATTGTATGATACTAAGGTAGCTTTTGAAGCCGATGGTAAGGTTACCGATGAGGTTGCATTCAAGAGTGGTGTTCGCCAGATGACTTACAAGATGGATGAGGTGGGTGCCTTGAACTTATATGTCAATGGCCGTCGATTCATTGGCCGTGGTGGTAACTGGGGCTTTGCTGAGAGTAACCTGACATACCGTGCCCGTGAATATGATATCGCTGTGAAGTATCATGCTGACATGAATTTCACCATGATTCGTAACTGGGTAGGCCAGGTTGGCGATGAAGAGTTCTATGAGGCTTGTGACCGCCATGGTGTTATGATTTGGCAGGACTTCTGGCTGGCTAACCCTTGGGATGGACCAGATCCATACGACGAGGGTATGTTTATGGCAAACGCAGTAGACTATGTAAAGCGTATCCGTAACCACGCATCTATAGGTTTGTATTGTGGTAGAAACGAGGGTATGCCAACTCCTACACTGGATGAGGCTTTACGTAATCTGGTTAAGGAACAGCATCCTGGTTTGCATTATATCTCACATTCTGCAGCTGATGAGGTAAGTGGCGGTGGTCCTTACCGTGCATTGCCTGTAGAGCAGTATTTTGACCTGAAGGGCGCAGACCGTTTCCATAGTGAGCGTGGTATGCCAAATGTGATGAACTACGAGAGCATGGCTAAGATGCTGCCTGCAGACAAGCTGTGGCCACAAAATTCACAGTGGGGATTGCACGATTTTACTTTGCAGAGTGCACAGTATGGTACAACCTTCAATGAATTAGTTCAGAACGGCTTTGGTGACATTGATGACATCAAGACATTTACAAAGTATGCTCAGTGGGTGAACTACAATGGCTATCGTGCTATGTTCGAGGGCCGCGGTAAGTACCGTCAGGGCTTGCTGCTGTGGATGAGTCATTCTTGCTGGCCTTCAATGGTATGGCAGACTTACGATTATTTCTTTGAGCCAACAGCTGCATATTTTGGCTGTAAGAAGGCTAGTGAACCTTTGCACGTACAGTTTAACCCATTGACTAACAATGTAGAGGTAATCAATATGAGTGGTCGTGACCGCAAGGCTCTGGATGTTGTTGCACAGATTTTCGACCTGTCAGGAAAGATGGTTTGGGAAAAGAAAGCAACTGTTGCTTCTAATGAAGACTCTACTGTAGAATGCATGCCTGTTGAGGTGCCTGCAGATATCACAGAGGTTTACTTCATCCGCCTGAAACTGAACGATGGTGAAAAGTTGGTTTCTGAAAACTTCTATTGGGAAGGTCGCGAGAGTGGTAATTATCAGGCTATCCGCAAGTTGGCTGCTCCTAAGTTGGATGTGAAGGCTTCGTTCCAGAAGGGTGAGACTTGCAAGGGTACTGCAACCATTACCAATACATCTGATGTTCCTGCTCTAGTACTGCGTGCTAAGTTGGTGGACAACAAGGGTGAACTGATTCTCCCTGTTATCTATTCTGACAACTACTTCAGCTTGATGCCAGGAGAAAGTAAGGAGATTACTGTAGAGTGCAGTATGTTTGACTTGGCAGGCCGTGAGCCTAAATTGGTGATTGAATAGTTCTTATTAAATATGGTAAAACAAGAGCCCGGAATTGTCCGGGCTCTTGTTTTTTTTGGGGGTATCTTTTTAGAATCCCATTTCCTTTAGTTTCTTTACGTATGCACGTGTGTATTCACTCATGCCGATATCGGAAGCGTGCCAGCCATCTACTTGGGCATCGGGACTAATACCAATTTCTTCTAAAGTAAGGTAATAGATACCTTTGAAACCTAATTTCTTTAGTTCTGCGTAAGCTTTCTTCAGCTCGGCATTATTCACGTCAGCTTCGTTTTGAATAGGGTCATTCATCTTACCGTACATGTAGCCGTCACATTCAACTAATAGGATAGGGGCTTGGCTCTTGCTGCGAATCTTGGTAACACCGTAGATGGTACGAGCTACTATACTGTCGTGTACAGGGTACATGTTTGGCATGCAATCCAAAATGTAGGCTTGTGCATCTATCTCGCTGATGAGATCATATACCTCATGGTCCATTAACGCGTTGCCCGAGAAACCTAAGTTGATAATTGGCCAATTCAAGGCGCGTGAGAGCTGGCTAGTCCATGTCATGGCTGGTCGAGAAGCAGAATAGCCCTGACAGATGGATGTGCCGTATGCAACGATAGGTTTTTCCTTGCGTATAGGCAGAAACTCAAGTTGGCAGTTTTTGTCTACTCCTATACTCATCCAAGTTACCTCATTCATGAGTGGTAAGAATAGTTGGTAGGTATAGCCTTGTTGAGCATTTTTTAGGTCTTTATACACAAAATGGATGGTATCTGTTGGAGTTCTCCCCCAATTCATGCTGGCAGGACAGGCACACCACAGTTTCTCTCCCTTGGCATTGGTGGCGTACATGTCTACACCGCAGGATGCTATCTGGGTGATGTTAGCCGAAGTACTCTTCTGTTTCAACGTGAAGGCAACGTCAATTTCTGGAGCATTGCTCTTGAACAGAATGTTTAGGCCAGAGCTACTAGTGGATAGCCACCATACAGGTGGCCTTACCATTCCTTCGGCACGAGGTGGAAGGCGGTGATAATTATCTGCATTCTCAGTGTGCCATGCTCTACCTTGGATAGTTGGGAATGGAGCCTCTAATGGATTATACCATGTTTTCTGCGCAAATAACTGGCTTGCACATGCCAGAATCATAAGGGTAAGAAGTGTCTTTTTCATGCTATGTACATTTAAAAAAAAAGACCTAAATTCTTTTGAATTTAAGTCTTTTCTGTGGTGCCACCAGGAATCGAACCGGGGACACAAGGATTTTCAGTCCTTTGCTCTACCAACTGAGCTATGGCACCAAGTGCCTATCTTTAGAAGTGGTGCCACCAGGAATCGAACCGGGGACACAAGGATTTTCAGTCCTTTGCTCT
>JAUNHZ010000046.1 GCA_030523705.1 Bacteroidales bacterium | reverse complement strand
GGACTCTTCGGCTTCAAAGAGTCCTTTTGAAGTTTACTTGCGGATTTGAGGAATAATAATATTATTAATATTATATATTCTATTCTTGAGTTTTGTGGTTTCCATATAGGGTCTCTTATTGAACTGAACATAAATTATGTACATTATGTTCAGTTTCTATTTTAGGAGGTTTGTAATTTGCTGTATCTTAATGCTTTTCCTGTTTTTGGGGAAGGTCGTTTTATGACGGTAAGATCAGTTGGAGAGGGAGAAACTGGACATGTATGACATAAATTATGTCCTATTTCTACACAGACTATATGGATTTTCCCTATCTTTGCAAAAAACTAGTCAGATGAAAACAAAATGCGCTACATGCACTCACCATGCATGCTATACTAAGGCGACAAACTGCACGGGAGTACCCGAAGAAGAGGTGATAGCCGCCTATACTGATGGAGAACGGAAGCTGATGGAGGCTGCCGCCTATGTGGAGGGAACATTCTACAGTAACATCACGCGACTTCAGGAAACGGCTGAATTTGCCAAGGTCATGGGGTACAAACGATTGGGATTGGCTTTCTGCATCGGCTTGAATGATGAGATGAGATACATCAACCGATACTTTGAGAATCAAGGATTTGAAGTATTCAGTGTATGCTGTAAAAACTGCAGTGTGGGTAAGAACGAACTGAATTTGAAACAGGTGAAGCCAGAACTGGCACATGAAGCCATGTGTAACCCCAAGTTCCAGGCCAAGTTCCTGAATGACCAGCAGGTAGATCTGTATATCAGCGTGGGCCTGTGTGTGGGACACGATGCTATTTTTAACGCCAACTGTCAGGGGCCGGTTACCACACTGGTAGTGAAAGACAGACTGTTGGCACACAATCCATTAGGAGCCATCTACAGCCGTTACTGGAAGAAGAAACTGGGAATCATGGATGAAGGACAGATTTGAAAAAAAACTGACATATGAAAGTACTTGGAAACATTATTTGGTGGATTTTTGGTGGCCTGGAAGCAGCCATCGGATATTTTACAGGAAGTTTGGCACTGGCTTGCACCATCATAGGCATACCTATAGCATTGCAGACCCTTAAGATTGGCATGCTCTGCCTATGGCCATTTGGCTCTACAGTAAGAAAAACCAAGCAGCCTGCGGGGTGCATTCGTATTCCGCTTAACTTGATCTGGCTCATCTGCGGTGGTCTTTGGGCATGGGTCATGCACATTATCTTCGGTCTGCTGCTCTGCATTACGGTAGTAGGTATTCCATGGGGAAAGCAGCACTTCAAGATGGCAGGTTTATCTCTTGCTCCATTTGGCAAGGAGGTAGAATTAGGAATCTGACGGCTATTACATGAACGACTATATCATGGCTAAGGAACTGTAAAAAACAAAAAACGGATAGAAATGAATTCAAAACCCCATCTTCAGCTACTAGACGCCCTTCGAGGTGTGGCAGCACTGATTGTGCTCTTTTATCATTGTTACGAATGCTTTGGCTATGAGATTGCCGAAGGTACTGGTATCTTTACTCAAGTTTGTGATCATGGCTATCTTGCCGTGGATTTCTTCTTCCTGTTATCTGGCTTTGTCATTGGTTACGCATACGATGACCGCTGGCATGCTTCTGTACAGCATACGGGAATGAGCACTTGGACCTTCTTCAAGCGTCGCCTCATCCGTCTGCATCCAATGGTAGTGGCTGGTGCTGTCATCGGCCTTATCTGTTTCTTGCTGGATGGTGGTACGGATTGGAACGGAAATCCCGCTTCAATGGGCAGCCTTACATTAGTCTTTGTCATGACCATGCTCATGCTTCCAGTCTATCCTGGCTGGGGTGCTGACGTACGAGGAAATACAGAGATGTTCCCATTGAACGGTCCAAGCTGGAGCCTTTTCTTTGAATATATAGGCAATATACTTTATGCCCTGCTACTTCGTCGCCTTTCAATCAAGGCGCTATCGGCCGTTGTTGTAGCCAGTGGTGTTACATTAGGATGGCTGGTGTTAGACAGCGGTTATCTGGGTTATGGCTGGAGTTTTGTAGATTACGGTTTCTGGACCGGCCTCTTGCGTATGCTGTTCCCTTATGCTTTCGGTATGCTTCTGGCACGTCTTTACTTGCCACACATGAAAGACATCAAGGAATCATCCAGCCGTTTTATCTGGACCTTTGTGGCATGCGCAGCTGTACTGCTAATCCTGCTTCCTATGCCATTTGTAGGAGATCCAACCCAACCATGGCAGAACGGTCTTTACATTATGCTGCTCCTCATGGTGGTCTTTCCACTCATTGTATGGCAGGCTGCTAAGGCCGGTACGGGAAACAACAAGTTCTGCAATTTCCTAGGCGACCTGAGTTATCCGCTCTATACCGTGCACTATCCGCTTATGTACATGTTCTACCGTTACCACGGTTTCCCTAATGTAACCTGTACGATGGCTGATGTATGGCCAATGGCTGTTGCCACTTTCTTCGGTAGCATTGTTCTAGCAGTCATCTTCCTCTATGCCTACGATAAGCCTGTGCGTAGATGGCTAAGCAAAGTGAGCTGAAACGTTTCACAGAAATGGAGTAAGAATGCTGTTGAACATCTTTATTTATGGGTAAGAATCTTCAGTGGAGAATGACTATGTGGGTAGGTGGTTCGGTATTACTTGTTGCCGCCTCTATTCTTTTATGTGCTACCATCCTGCTTCGAGACCGCATTGAGTCCGAATTGGATGAACGCATGGATGATGCCATAGACTGGACTACCCGCATTGTGGACCAGCGCATGAAGCGTGTGGAATATGCTACCCGTACCGTGGCATCCTCTATACAGGACTATATGCTGGAGAAGGACGAAAGGATAGATTCTTTGCTCGTGCGCATGATCAGGGGGCTTGATTGTATTGATGTAGCTTCTCTGGTGCTACACGATGGAAGTAAGAACATAACTATGGCTCACGCCGCTATAGCAGGCAATGAAGGGAAAAATATCCGCGTAAAGGAGGCATTCGAAGAAATTGGATTGGAGGATGATCCCAACTGGTGTGCTTCGTTCAAGGAAGGGAAAGCATTTTGGAGCCCATCCTACATACACCGTCTGGCAAAAGATGATTTCAGGTTACTGTGCTATAGCGAACCTGTCTATTCCGACGATGGAAGTTCAATAGGTATGCTCTGCGCACAAATTACGGAAGACTGGATTATTTACATCATAAATAAATATAAGGTACGTAAAGACATTGACGTATCTGTTTATACTAGCGATGGAAGGTGCATTGTTCCGCAGCAAGACTATATACTTGAGCTAGACAAGAAAGATTTGATTCAAGAAGAACGTTTCCTGGATCACTTGGGCTGGAAATTGGTATTCTCTGCCGATAAACAGGTTATAAACAGGCAGTTGAATAGTATCCTTCGGTGGGTAGTCTTGGCTTTCCTGTTGCTCCTGCTTACCGTATCATTTACTATTATATTGGCAGTACGGTATGTAGCTCGACCTTTTATACAGGAGCAACGTCGCATAGCAGGTTCAGAAGCTGCTTTGCAGCGTGAGTTGACTATTGCTGCTCATACACAGAACGAATTGATACCACATGTTTTCCCTCCGTTCCCACAGCGCAAAGAGATAGACCTGCACGCCTTTCTGCAACCTGCAAGGCAGGTGGGAGGAGACCTCTATGACTATTTCCTTCAGGGTAATAACCTGTTCTTCTGCATAGGCGATGTGAGTGGAAAGGGAGTTCCTGCATCACTTTTCATGGCAGCCACCCGCTATTTGTTCCGGAGCGTTGCAGCCAATATGCCACTCACCCAGGCAGTGGAGCACATGAACCGTTCCCTTTGTACAGATAACTCCCAGTGCATGTTCGTGACTTTCTGGTTTGGCTGTCTGAACTTGTGCACAGGAAAATTGGAGTTTATCAATGCCGGACATAATTCTCCTTTACTTATTCAAGGGAATGAAATCCATTACATGCCTGCATCTGGAAATATGCCTTTAGGCGTCATGGAAGATGCTGAATTCGATTCCGAAAAGCTTGACTTGCATCCCGGCGATACGCTGTTTCTCTATACCGATGGCCTGACAGAGGCAATGGATGTCCAGCATCAGCCTTATGGAGAGGAAGCTGCTCTGGAGAGTATTAAACTATGCACAGGAAAAGAAGCTAGAGAGATAGTCAGTAGGATGACGGAACGCGTATTGCAATATGCTGCAGGAACGGAACAGAGCGACGATATCACTCTGCTGTGCTTGAATTATAAAGGTGAGTGATTCTCTGCCTATCAGCCAAGATCTTCGGCTGCTGCCATGCAGGCAACAACAGAAGATCTTGTTCCTATTCCTCTTGTATGACTATCGCTCGTAATCATCGTCGAAGAAGCCTAGTCCATCAATAGCTGTGATGATACGCTCCATATAGTCCCAGCTGGTATAGTTCCAGTGGAAGCCCATGCGAAGCAGCACCTGAGTGGTATAGTCGTAGTTTCGAGTATTGTAAGCCACTTTCTTTCCACGTATATTGCTGGTATAAGCCAATAGGCTCTGTAAAATGGCGGCCTTGGCAGGATCCTGTCCAGCTTTCAATACGATGGCATCGAATTCATCTTGTTCCACCTCCAGGATAGGGAATCCTAAATTACGCATACATAGGATGACGTCACCCATTGGTTCATGGTGGTCATTGATAGGCATGAATACACTGAACTCACTAGGCAATGTAGCTAACAGGACGCTAGAGTGTGCCACTTCATTGATAGGAGAGAACTCGATGCTCTGACCAGACAATGCATAAGGGATTACTTCCAGTGTCTTATAGATGTTCAAGCGGTTCATGAAACCATTGCTGCTGAAATTAATCTGGAATTCGCCATCGGTAGAACGTGCTGCCAGATTACCGTAACGCATAATTTTTGCATCCAATCCCTTCTCTGCAATGGCTTCCAGTACATTACGCTCTGCAATGAACTTAGAGCGTGTGTATTGTCCAGACTGCGACTGCCCAAGATACAAAGTGGATTCGGAAAGGGTCTTTGCTTCTACGTCTGCAGTACTGATCATGCGTCCTTCTATACTGTGGGTAGAGGTCTGGATGAGGCGTGCACCTGTTTTCAGACAGTATTCTATACAACTCTGGCAACCACCGATGTTGATATCTTCAATGTCTGTTCCGGCAGAGAAATGCTTGACATTGGCAGCACAGTTGAATACCGTGATATTACCCTCCAATGCAGGAATCTTATCATGCCATGAGTCGTTAGTCACGTCACCTTCTAGAATGAACAGACGGGTTCCGAATAAGCCGGCATAAGTATCGCTGAAGTAGTAGAATAATTGCGTACGCAGACGGCTTTCTGCGGTTTGACGCTTGTTGCTTCGTACCATACAGTAGATGGCAGAGACATCATCGCGCTCTATCAGTTCTTTCACTACATGAATACCTAGATATCCGGTAGCACCGGTAACAATACAAGTACCCAAGGCACGAAGATTCTGTTTCCAGTCTGAACCCGTAAAATGAGAAATGGTGTTCTTTTGGAGCAACTGATCTATCTTTGTGTAGTCATAGTCGTGAATCTCTTTGTCGTCAGGAGTTCCTACAGGGGCCATGGCATTTGGCTTAGATACAGTTCCCGCAGAATCTGCAGCAGGTACAACAGGCTCGGAAATGATGCCCAGCAAGGTAGCCATCTCTCGTGGGGAAGGATTCTCGAATACATCCTTGTACACAATACTGTAACCTAGTTTTACCGCCTTCAGTACTACACGCATGGCAACCAGTGAAGTACCGCCAATCTCAAAGAAATTATCGGTAGCACCCACTTTCTCCAATCCCAGTACCTCTGCAAAGATATCACAGAAATCCTGTTCTGTCTTATTGCTGGCTGCAACTTGTTCTGTCTGTGAGACTGCAACTTCAGGATCTGGCAGAACCTTTATGTTCGTCTTGCCGTTAGGGGTGAGTGGAAAGGCATCCATCTGGAGGTAAGCAGTAGGAATCATATAGTGCGTCAAGGTCTTCTTGAGCTCTGCCTTCAAAGCGTCAATTTCAATCTTGCGATCAGCTACGAAGTATGCACAGAGGTGATCACGTCCCTGCAGCTTCTTGATCATGACAACGGTGTTCTTGATTCCTTCCACCTTGGTCATGGCACTTTCCACTTCTCCAAGTTCAATGCGGAGGCCGCGCAGTTTTACCTGGTTGTCCTTTCGTCCAAGCACCATCACATTGCCGTCTGGTAACCAGCGGGCATAGTCGCCGGAGTGGTAGATGCGTGAACCGTCGTTCTTATATGGATTAACCTTGAAGCGAGCTTCTGTCTGTTCTGGCAGGTTGTTGTATCCTTTAGCCACCGAAGCACCTCCAATGAGCAGTTCACCTACCACACCTACAGGCAGTTCATTTCCATCGTTATCTACTATATAGTTATTATAGTTGCAACAAGGTTTACCAATGTGAGGAATATCGCATGTACTCAGTTCTGATGCATGGCTGTTTGCAATGGTCTCCGTAGGTCCATAGCCGTTTACGATGCGTACGCCATAACCATGCAGTTTGGTAAGTAACGCTTTGCTCAGGCCCTCGCCACCCTGGTAAGCCATACGGATGTGTGCCTGGAATGCATGCTCAAACTCCTCGCTTTCTAACAGCTGCATGAAACGTGAAGTTGTGGCAGTCATACAGCCGATATCATATCTCTCTATTAAAGCTGCCAATGCCAGAGGATCATTGCACTGGTCGTCACTAGCTAATACCAGAGTCTTGCCCAGCATCAGCGGAGAGCCGGTTTCCCATACGCTCATATCAAAGGAGATGGTAGTGATTCCTAGTGCAGCATGACACTCACTGTTCAACATGCCTTGAATAAGGTTCTCCTTGCAGTGGTAGTTGCAAACACCCTTGTGCATGAGCTGCACACCCTTAGGTACACCTGTGGAACCTGAAGTGTAGATCAAGTAAGCTAAGTCGTCTGGCTCAACATAAACATCTGGATTCTCCAGGTTTTCTGGAATGTCAGGATTGTTCAGCAGTTCTTCTACATCTACACTACGACCAGAGAACTCTTCAAGACGGTCTGCTGTAGTTATGATAAGTGGAGCTGCAGAATCATCGAGGATATGGTTGATTCGGTCTGTAGGATACTTAGGATCACAAGGGATATAAGCACCACCGGCCTTCAGTACACCATACTGTGAAAGGATGAGTCGGCTGGTACGAGGCAACAGCAAGGCAATACGGTCGCCACGCTTGATGCCACGGGCGATGAGACTGTATGCAATACGGTTCATCTGTGCATTCATCTCAGCATACGTTAGCTGCTGGTCTACAGCTACGAGGGCAAGGTCATCAGCATGAGCGTCAACGCTAGCCTCAAGGAGCTTATGGTAGAGTTTGATTGGCACATCAGCCTTAGGACCATCATGGAATGTTTCAATTTGTGCTTTTTGCTCTGTATTGAGCATAGATACCTTGCGGATAGACACCGAGGTATCTGCCATCATGTTCTGCAGGGCATTGGCCATAGAGAGGGATAAGCCCTGAGCAAGGTCATGACTGTAGAATGCGTCATTGTACTGCATCTCAATGCGCATCTGTCCTTCTGCATCTTCCTCAATGCTGATAATCATCTTGAACTTAGGATCTGTCTCTCCGATAGGGGTACGCATGACACTCTTGCCACCTACCATCATGTTGCCACCTACACCAATCTGGTACTGATAGAATACATCTGGATGGAAGTCGTATTCAGCCGAGAGCTCGGCAAAAGGATAGTTCTCATGCTCGAGGCTCAGTTCATATTCTTTTGCGGTATCAAGGATGAACTGTTCTACAGTCTGGTCCTTGAGGTGAGCAGTAAGAGCCAATGTGTTGACAAACATACCCACAGTATCGCTTACCAGCACATTGGATCGACCATTGCTGATAGTAGCAATGCAGACATCGTTACTGTTGGTATAACGAGCGATGGTATAGTTGGCTGCTGCAAGCAATAGGGCTGCAGGAGTTATGTTGAGCTTCTGGGCAAAGGAAGTAATAGCCAGCTTGTTGACAGGAGTTGAAGCATAGCAAAGGTGCCCCTTGTAGTCTTCACCCTTATTGACATCGGCCTGAATGCTGCTTGCTTCATCGATGGTCTTCATACGTTCTGCAAAGAATGCCTTACATGCTGCAAATTCCTTACCCTCACGTGACTTTTTCTCGTCAATGACATAATCGAGGTAGGTGTAAAGCTCTGGTGTGAGAGATTCACCCGCAAGGACACGACATAGTTCTGCCATCATGATGCCGTTTGAACCTCCGTCGCATACAAGGTGTAAGATATCCAACAAGAGGGTAGAACCAGACACTACGGCACGATACAATGGTCCCTGACCAAGATCGAACGGACGAACAAAACCCTCTTTCAGGGTCTCGATATTCTCGTTTGAAATGGTTACTTGTGGTACGATGTTCTCAGGAATTACCTGGACGGCCTCTTCACCCTCACTCTGAATGCGAGCGGAGAGAATTGGGTGATTCACAATTACCTTCTTGAGCGCATCAGCTATGGCATCGGCAGTATAGTCGGATGGGAACTCAATACACATCGGGATGTTATACTGAATGCTGTCAGGATTGCGCATGATGTCAAGATAGACACCCTGCTGAGGATAAGAGAGGGTACCAACATTCTTGACAGTAGCAGTCTCAGTTGTTGAACCGGCAGAGACTTCTTCAGTAGCATCAAATACCTTATTTAATATCAGATTCTCTATGTCCATAATGCAGCCCGATGCAAGTTCCTTGCCCTTCATCTTGATGCCAAACTGCTTGAAGAGCTGAGCTGCGAGCTTCATTGAAACAAGTGAACTCATGCCATACTTGCGCAGTGAGGTGCTGAGGTTAATGCTTTCGACACCCAATAATGAAGCGACTAATTGTACGAGCTTCTGTTCAAGGATATTCAATTCACGAGAAGTCTCAGATTCTTCCTCTTGCATCTCAACAACAGGTTCTGGCAAATGCTTACGGTCTATCTTGCCATTAGGAAGCTGTGGCATATGGTCAAGATGTTGATAAATCTCAGGGTGCATATAGTCTGCAAGGGTTGAAGCCTCAATGTGAGCAGATACATCCAGATCCGAAACTGTAGCACCATCGTTCAGTGTATAGTAAAGCACCAGTTTTCTGTTTCCGCCTACCTCTTTCACAGCTGCGGCAACCTGTTTGATACCTGTTACCTGAAGGGCTGTGGATTCAATCTCACCCATCTCAATGCGGAATCCACGAAGCTTTACCTGGCCATCGATACGTCCAAGATATTCAAGCTGATTGTCGGCATTCCAGCGAACAAGGTCGCCAGTACGATACAATTTGCCTCCCTCAACCAGAGGTGAGTCAACAAATGCCTCGGCAGTCTTCTCTGGCAGACGCCAATATCCCTTACCAACCTGTACACCGGCAATGCAAAGCTCGCCTGGGGTTCCTGGAGGCAGTAACTTTCCGTCCTTGCTCATCACCAGACAAGTCACGTTGTGCAATGGGCGGCCAATAGGAATATTCTGCACCTTCTGCCCTGGTTCGATGACATAGAGGGTAGAGTCGTTGGTACACTCTGTAGGTCCATAGAGGTTGATGATGCGAATGTGGTCGCTCTCTACGCCCGACAGTTTCTCACCACCTGCAGTAACAAAGCGTACAGGCATATCGTAGTTATTGAGCATGAGCATCATCAAGGATGTGGTACAGCCAAAGCCTGTTATCTTGTTGTCTACAATGAACTGATACATGGCATCCAGATCCTTGCGAATCTTGGAAGGCATGATATGGAGTGAACCACCCTTGGCAAGTATTGGATAAAGGTCTCCAATGTGTGCATCGAACGAGAATGAACGGTGACTGGCGATGCGGTCACTGGCAGTCAATTGCTCGGTATCTGCTATAGATAGGGTAAAGTTCAACAATCCCCTCTGATGCAGCATTGCTCCCTTAGGCTTACCTGTTGAACCTGAGGTATAGATCATATATGCCAACGAGTCTGGAGTAGTGAGGCAGATAGGTTCACTCTGTGCATCGAGGTCAATCTCCTCAATATAAATAATGTGTAATCCATCTGTATTCAGTCCGCCCTCGGCCTGCTTTGCTTCCAGCACGGCATGTGTGGTGACAAGTACGGTAGCCTCTGAGTTCTCTATCATATAGCTTAGGCGCTCATTCGGATAATCTACATCCAGTGGCATATAGGCAGCACCTGCCTTATGGATAGCAAAAGCTGCAATTGGGAAACGGACAGAACGGTCCATCATCAGACCCACAAACTGATTCTGCTGAACACCATTAGCAACCAGCACATGCGCAAGAGCATTGGTCATTGTGTCAAGCTGGGCATAGGAGAGTGAAGTGTCTATATCTGCTACGGCAATAGCGTCAGGGGTACTCTTGGCAAACTCCATGATGAGTTCAAGAGGAGTCTTGGATGCGTCATACTCCATTGGCCGGCCTTTGCTCAATGCCATGACCTGAGCTGTTTGTTCCTCATTGAGCAACTGCATATCAGCAAATTCCTTACCCTCAGCCATCTGGCTGAGCACATTGTCTATGTAAAGACAGATATTCCTGATGTTTGCAACTGTGTGCAAATTCTTATTGTGGAACACACGAATGTGATAATCGTTGCCCACCTGAACAATGGCAAATGAGAGATTAAAGCCTGGAGCATGCTTCAATGGAACAAAATGCTGGATAGGCTCTTCATTGATTACCCAATCAAAATCGTGTAATGTGCCATGATAGGCGATGCTCATCAATGGTTTTACGCCTAGTTCAGAAGTTACTTCGCCGAAGGAATAGATAGTATGCTGACGAGTTGTCTTAGCTTGTTTTTCTAATCTACTCAAAGTCTCACTTACACTTGCCTTGTCAGAGAAATCGATGAAAAGCGGATACGTCTGTACCATCATGGCCATGGTATTGCGTACCTCTTCGGTATTGCGCCCCGTGTGGATAGTAGAAAAGACGGCCTTGTCATCATTGCTCAACTTTGACATGACATAACCGAAAGCTGTATAGAATATCATGTCTGTAGATACATTATACTTACGGCAGAGGCTCTTGATGATTTTTCGGTCAACAGCAAGAGGCACTTCTATCTCTTCCCACTGCTCATCAGCAGGCACTACAGGTGTAGTGACATCTTCTGACGGATAGGTAACTACATCTATAGCATCGGCAAATGTGCTGGAATAATAGGTCTTGGCAGTAGTATAGGCCTCACTTTTACGCATCTCCACCTCGCCAAGGCAAATATCCATGAATGTCTTTGCCTCTGGCATGAGATCATTGCCATGATAGGCTTGCTTCAAGTCATTTATAAAGATGGTGTTAGAAACACCATCGAATATCAGGTGATGAATTATATGAGCAAACCAGTAAGCGTTATCCTCCACAGTATGTACAATCCACATCTGATACAGCGGTCCACCGGAAAGGTCGAAGGGGAAGTCCATGGCACGTTGCTTCAGTTCTTCGAGATTGTGCATCTCCAGTTCCTGTATCACTACAGTCTCTTCTGTATTGTACACGAAGCATGGCATACCTTCGTCATTCGTTGTAATTCGTGCTTTGAATGCAGAATGATTATCAAAGACTTTGCTTAATGCAAGCTTGAGTTTCGGAATTTCCACGTCACTTCCGAGTCTGCCTATATTTGTGCAATTATAATTCTCATTTCCTTGCGCGTTTTGTCCGGCAAGAAAAATACCCATCTGGTTTCTTGTTAGTGGATATGTTTTCATAGAATGTATCTTTATCTATTTAAGTTCTATAGTGACCATGTTTTGGTTAAAGCGATAGTCATAATGCATATTCTCCGATAATAGGGTGTTTACAATCTTCAGCCCCAGTCCATTTTCATCTACATAGCCAATAGGATTGAATGGCTTTCCATCATCGTGCAAAGAAATGATATCTTTAGTTGCACGGACATCAACATATTTCGCATGGCCATGATCAATGATATTCTTGAGTAGTTCTTCGGTACAAAGAATGGCATGATTGACTTTACTCTGAGGGATGTCCAATGACAACAAAAAATCTCGCAGCCCAATCCGGGTTTCCCCAAGTGCCTGATGATTGGTAGGGATTGTGCTGTCATATACAGCATCGCTCTCCGTTTCAGGAATAAGGAATATGGCACTCAATTTCTTGTCCTTGCTCTTAATCAAGAAAGTAGATATCAGAATAACTACTGCTGTTATGATTTGACCGACAAAGAAACCCATCCAATGTCCTTTCATTCCCCAAAAACAGAGCATAGGCAATAAAGTCTGTCCTACAGATAAAAACAAGGCCAGATTCTTATGATCATAGAATTGATAGACAGGCATGAGGTTATAAAGTAAAGCTTGCATAATGATATGCAAGGAAAATGCAGGCAGTGCCATACGAATGATTGGCATAGTCTGCTCGTTTGCAGCTCCCAATAAAACAGATATCTGTTCAGGGAGGCATACGATAACCAGCATATATACAACCAAACAAATACCCATGAATGCATAGGCTCGATGGATGAGAAGCTTCATTCCCTTATGATCTTCTAATCCCTTGAGAATGGCACCTACGGGTTGTATGGTACGGAGTGTTCCCGTCAGGATAATCATGGAGAAGGAGAAAAGTTGCATACAAATAGCCAACGCAATAAGACCACCGTCGCCTAGGAATGTACTGGCTGCATAGTTGTTACCCATATACTGAATGGAAAGTAGGGCAGTGGAGAAAAACAATGGCAAGCCGAAAGATAGAATCTTTGATAGTTCCAGATCCTTAAGAGTTGGAATCTTGAAACGCAAAGTTCTTGCGGAAATGAGGCAATACCATTAGCACGCAAACTACATACATGAAGAATGTGGCCCAGGCTGCACCTTTAATTCCCATATTTGCATATTTGATAAGAATGATATCCAGACCAATGTTTACAATATTACCCACAATAACAGCTTGTGATATCAATTTTGGAGAGCCATCGGTAGTCACGAACTGATGAAATGTGAACATCAGCATCATAGGGATAGTAGACAGTAAGGTGACAAACAGGAAATCATTGGATAGCTGTCGTAAGTTGTCCGACTTGCAAAGCATATCCGACAGTGCATCAAAAGCTCCCAATCCACCCACAACGATTATGGCTCCCAATGCTAAAGAAACCAGCAGGGAAAAAGAAAAGAGTTTATTTGCCTTCTCTTTGTCTCCTTTGCCTATAGCCATTCCTGCCAAAATGGTGGAACTTGACATATAGAGGCATGTTATAGAATAGATAGCTTGTATTACTGGTTTACTCAAGTTCACAGCTGCCAATCCTTCTGGACCTATCAAGTTGCCTACAATGGATGCATCAGCAATATTGGCTACCTGTGTGGCAGCCACCGTCAATACAGATGCACCCAAGTAATTCTTAAAGGCTTTACTTATTAGGTATGATGTTCTTTTCTGCATTGTTTTTTATAGGATTTCAAACATTTTATTGAAATGAGTAATGTTCAGCACTTCCATGATATTGGCATTTACCCCTAAGAGTGTTACTTTATTGCCATTGTGGTTTGCAGCTTTGCGGATACGGAGTAATAAGCGTAGTCCAGAACTTGAAATATAATCTAGTGCTGTGCAATCTATGGTTATAGGCAGGATAGCTGCGGCCTCAATTTCCTTCACCTGAGGCTCTGCCATCTCGGCTGCTAACGTGTCGAGTTCACCACTCATTACTACATTTACTCTTTCTTCGGTCTTGTTGATTTCAATATTCATAGCGTTTTTTTTATTGTTTATTGCAAAATTACTTTAATGGTGCTAAGATTTATTATAAAAAGGTTTTTTAATTTCATAATTTATTGTAAAAATGTTCAATTTGAACAAAATTACAATGAATTTGGCCATTTTTTGTAAAAACGTGTAATTATAGTAAATTGGAATCAGTAGCAGAATGTCCGTTTCTCAAGTTACTCTATAAGACTTTGATATGACCACCAAATATCGTATTTGTCTATGAATCCCATATTATTGTGTTTACTCAAGTTTATATTTGAGTAGCAAAGTTAGGAAACATGATGATTTCATGCAAATGTTTCTGCGCTTTTGTTTCAACTGGCATGTTTTTTATTGTTGAAAAGTACACCTTATTATATAAAGAAATCCGGTGAAATGGATAATTGTTCATATTCGATAATATCGTAGGAAAAAATGAAATGACATTATTATGACATTGGAATAAAAAGAAAAGAGTTTAAATGATTGGTTTAAATCATTTAAACTCTTAGTTTTGTGCGCCTGACCGGGATGGATTGAACGAAACAATACGGCATCCTTTGAAATCATTTGAAACCGAATTTGTTGGTTTTTAAAAGCAATAATCTTTTTCTATACTTCTTGTCTTTTCTTTGCTTCTCAATGAATTGACGTTGTTTTTTGTTAAGTATAAGGTGTTAGTTAAACTCACCACTGGAAAGTACTATCAGAACTCCAATGCCGAAACCTTTTTTCAGACCAAAGTTCAGTTCCCAAACATGCTTTTCTCAACATATTCTTTACCCGGTTGGTAATCAAACCAATCTACGTTGCAACTGGCCTTTGTGTTAGTGTCACCTTCTGCAAAAAGACCAAATAGTACGCCGGTAAAACCTCCCAAAGTCTCAGTTGCCAGAAAGTACGTATCCATCTCACTTAATGGCAGGAACGACTTGCCATCAGTTGAATAGGAGAAGCGATAGAGTGCATTGGTGCATTCCACACGTAGTTGAACAGGCTTCTTGGCATTCAGTTTCACGCTTTTCTCTATGTGTTTCATCTGTCCAAGTCTGTAGCTCAGTTCTATTTGTTGAGTGCCATCAGCATTGGCTTTCAGCGCTATGTCATAATGACCTTTAGGATCCATATATACGGTAAGTCCGGCACGGTCTCCAAGTTGAGCGTCGGTTAAGGACAGTTGGGTGGTAACTGTACAGTTGATGTCAGACTGGCGTTTTGCAACAAATGTAGGTGTCTGGGTAGGGTGGTCTATGTTTACTCCTGTAGCTTTCAGCTGCAGTTGATTTTTAGCATACACATAGTTCGAAGTGATTGGGTTGTTGATATAGATCCATTCAAATCCCAGTTGCTTTCCCTTGCTGAACTCAGTCTTTGCTGCAGGCTGGTTCATCAATACTTGCGGAAGAGTAGGGCAATTCATGTGTACATCTACGTATCCTTTTGCATTTACCACAGGCCAAGCCCCCTCATCCCATCGCACTGGGGCCAGGCAGGTTTCGCGTCCTAGGGTGTGCAACTGCTTGCCAGCGCTGTTCCGGAATGCCAGGTAAACCATCCACCAGGAACCATCAGGAGCCTGAACAAGGTCGGGGTGTCCAGCTCCCTGAATCAGGCTTGAGGCACTCTCCTTGCGCTTTTGGGTAAGAATAGGATTCATAGGGCAGCTAGTGTAGGGGCCGTCTATGTTTTTGCTGCGTGCTATATTCACTTTATGTCCCATTTCTGTTCCACCTTCAGCTATCATCAGGTAATAGAAACCATCCTTTTTATAAATGTGTGGTCCTTCAGGACTAGAGTCCCCATCGCCGTCCCAGATGTTGCGGGGTTCACCTTTCTTTTGGAATGTTACAGGGTCAAGTTCTACCAGTCCTATATGGTCCATGGCCGACCAGCAGACATACATTTTCCCATCCTCCCAGAAAAGCGAGGGGTCAATTCCATCAATTCCAGGGATAAATATAGGATCACTCCAGGGGCCAGCAGGGTTTTCTGCCGTTACTATGAAGTTGCCGGCCTTACCGCCAAACAGCATATTGATGTTGGTAGTTATCATATAGAATTTCCCATCGTTATAGCGGATGGTAGGGGCAAAGATTCCGCTGCTGGCTCCTCCCTTGCTTAAATCCACCTGAGAAGCGCGGCTCAGCACATTGCCTATCTGCTCCCAGTGAATCAAGTCTTTAGAGTGCCATACAGGAACACCCGGGAAAAACTGGAAAGTGCTGTTTACCAAATAAAAATCATCGCCCACACAGCAAACGCTTGGGTCTGGATAATAACCAGGGATGACAGGGTTTGCAAATCCTCGTTCCGTAATTTGGGCGTTCAGACTATTCTGAGCATTGAGAGTTCCACTGAAGAGAAAGGCTACAGCAATGGACGCTAAACGAATGATGTTTCTCATGTTATTAATCGTAGTTTTAGATTTGAATACAAGATATGCAAAGATAGTAAAACTTGAGGAAAAAGGACGTTATATTCCTTTAAAAACCATAAGTGACTAAAAAAAATAAATGAGTTGTTGGTGAATTAGATACGAAATCCAGACAAGGGAATAAAAAAAAAGGATTTAGACAAATCTAACCCCTTTTTGTGCGCCTGATAGGTGTGAATTATTTGAGATGATATGAGATACTGTAAACTCTATTGAATACTAAACTCTTGTTTTTCAATAGCAATAAACCTTCATTAAACTTCTTGTTATAACATTACTTTTCAACGAATTGACGTTGTTTTGACGTTGATTTACTTAAGGAATTTTTTGTTTACCTTTCTTTTTACCTGGTGTCAAATAGTATATAATTCCCTATGAATATTGATACAATTGCTATTCTCTTCATATACGTATTGCCTTTATTGTTCTGACCTAGAGTGCCAGGCGCAATCCGAGGCTGTTGATTCCGAATCCTCTCGGTGT
>JAUNHZ010000045.1 GCA_030523705.1 Bacteroidales bacterium | reverse complement strand
AAAGACAGAAAAAGGATTGATATCAAAAAGTAAGGTATAAAAAGCATGTACTACGTAAGACATAGAGTGAAGGATAAGCGTGTCAAATATACCTGCAGGACAAAAAAGGGCAGCCTCAAACTGAGCTGCCCTTTCTATATCCTATATTTGCTTACAGAACTTTTACGTTCAGTTCCATTTCTTTCTGGCTAAGTGCCTTACCTTCAAGCAACTCAGTCTTTACTGCTACTTCTCCGTTTTCCTGGGTAGCCGTAAAACGATAAAATTTCGATGTGCACCCCCAAAACAATGATGCAAACAAAAGAAATATAAAAATCGTATTGACATATATCTTTTTCATGATGCAAATATACTCTATTCTAACAAAAAAGAAAAGTTTATAGGGTATACTTTTAATCTGAGTGTAAAATGGATTAAAACATTGTATTTATGCTGCTTAAACTATTTTTTTAAAAAACGACAGGTATTCTAAATAAGAAAAAAGTGCATAATAAAGACAGATATGTCTCTGTAAGGCAAGGCTCATATCCTGTATGATGTCCAGAAAAACAGAACACTCAAAAAATCTGGTTCTCTCTTGGCTGTACCAAATAATTCTTGTATTTTTGCAGCAAGAAAGTTAAAGCAAACTTTACAAACACGCTACTTATGGAAAACTTACTTAACGAAGTAAACAATTTGGCCCTGACCGATTTGGTGGGCTATGTCACAACTTTTGGCAAAAACCTCTTTGCCGCAATCATCGTCTACCTCATCGGACGATTCATTGTCAACAAACTCTGCTCACTTTTCCGCAAGATCTTAGTGAAGAAGGATGTAGAGAAATCACTCTATACATTCTTGGACAGCATGGTAAGCATTACCCTGAATTTTGTACTGCTCATTGTAGTAGTAGGTATCCTGGGCATTGAGACCAGCTCTTTCATGGCCTTGTTTGCCAGTGCCGGTGTTGCCATTGGTATGGCATTGAGCGGAACCCTCCAGAATTTTGCGGGTGGTGTCATGATTTTGCTCTTCAAGCCTTACAAGGTGGGCGATGTGATTGAGGCACAGGGCTTCTGCGGCGGCGTAAAGCAGATCCAGATTTTCAACACCATACTGACTACCCCAGACAACCAGACCATCATCATCCCTAACGGCACATTGGCTACCGGATGCATGAAAAACTATTCTACCCAGGAATTCAGAAGAGTGGATATCCCGGTAGAGGTAGCCTATGGAAGCGACACGGAAAGCGTACGCCAGACACTGATGGC
The DNA here is from genome assembly GCA_030523705.1 of Bacteroidales bacterium. GTDB lineage: Bacteria > Bacteroidota > Bacteroidia > Bacteroidales > Bacteroidaceae > Minthousia. The sequence goes on along the minus strand of JAUNHZ010000045.1, from coordinate 15,456 downwards.
TCTCCTGGCAGAAGACAAGCGTATCATGCAGGATGGCGGCTATGAGCCTACAATCCCTCTGGTGGCAATGAGCAACAGCTCCATTACCTTCGAGGTACGTGCATGGGCTGCGTCGGCCAACTATTTTGACGTCAAGTTTGAAACAACTGAAAATATATACAACCGATTCAAGCAGGTAGGAATTGAGATTCCATTCCAGCAGATCGATGTACATGTAAAAAACTAATACTAACATTACTCCTCAACCAAAAAGAAAATGAACACGTTACCAAAAGATCCTATCATGCTACTCAGCTTGGTCAACATGAAGCTCAGAGATCAGTTTGATTCTGTAGAAGAACTTTGCTTTGCCCTGGATGTAAACCAGGAGGATTTGGAAAAAGAACTTGCAGAAGCTGGATTTGAGTATTTCCCTGAGCTGAACCAGTATCGTTAAGATTCTTCATGGACACCTGGGAGTTTATCTCAAAGAATGAAAAGGCCAATGTAAAAGACTTGGCCTTGCAGGCAAAGAAATACCCCCAGGTGGACATGCCTTTTGCTATTGACCAGATAGCAGGCCTACAAACAGCACGTCTGAAATTGCCGTCGTATGCTGCCATTTCAGGCTTGCACTACCCTCATCACCTTTCTATGGAGCAGTGCTCCAGCGAGTCCACAGCGGCTTATAAGGCCCACTTGGTGGAGTCTCACTCCTCACCTTCTGAACGGAATTTCTTTGCGGACCTCACCGCTGGATTTGGAGTGGATTTCTCTTTTATTGCGCAACTTTTCAAACAGGCTGATTATGTGGAAAGGCAAGCTTATCTCTGTGAACTTGCCCAACATAACTTTCCTCTTTTAGGTCTCTCGCAAGTTTCTATTCACAACATCGATGGTTTACAATATTTAGAACAGATGCAAACCGTAGATTGGTTGTTCCTGGACCCTGCGCGCCGAGATAAGAACGGAGGAAAAGTGGTTTCCATCTCCGATTGTGAACCTGATGTGGCCAAATTAGAGGACACATTGCTACAAAAAGCTCATAATGTGCTGATAAAACTATCTCCTATGCTGGATATCAGTTTAGCCATTCACACACTAAAGCATGTAAGAGAAGTGCATGTAGTAGCTACAAACAATGAATGCAAGGAGTTGCTTTTCTGGCTGAGTAGAGCAACCATTCCTACCATCGAAATCCTAATCTATTCGTATAATCAGCAAAAGAAAGAACAACTATTCTCCTTCACGCTTGCCGAAGAGGAACAAGCCTGTGCATCCTATACCTCCACGATAGGGAAGTATCTCTATGAGCCCAATGCAGCCTTAATTAAATCCGGTGGTTTCAAGAGCATCTGCACCCAGTTTGGTTTACAGAAACTGCACCCTAACAGTCATCTATACACATCTGATAACCTGCAAGATAAATTCCCAGGCCGTGTATTCCAAGTGGAGCGTGTTTGCGGTTTCAGCAAGAAAGAGTTGAAGGAACTGCAGCAACTCAAGCAGGCAAACCTGACCACACGCAACTTCCCTCAATCTGTCCAAGAACTGCGCAAGCGCTTGAAACTTTCCGATGGTGGTACTCATTACCTTTTTGCCACCACCCTACAGAACGGAGACAAGGTGCTCATCGACTGCCTGAAATCTTTTATTTCATAAATTTCGCCTTAAAAAGGTACGCGTTTGCCCAAAAATAGCTATCTTTACGCCCAAATATCAAAAAATCAAGTAAAGAGTTATGGCTATTACGATCAAACAAGTTCAGACAAAGAAAGAACTTAAGCAATTTATCCGATTCAACTACGAATTATACAAAGACAATCCTTATAACGTACCAGAACTCTACGAGGATATGGTAGACACCCTGACTCCTGGCAAGAATCCAGCCTTGGAGTTCTGTGACTATGCGTGTTTCATGGCTATGGATGGCGACAAGATCGTGGGCCGTGTAGTAGCCATCATCAACAACCGTGCAAACGAGCGCTGGGAAGAGAAGTGCGTACGTTTCGGCTGGATTGATTTCACCGATAATGAAGAAGTCAGCGCTGCCCTGCTGAAAGCAGTAGAGGATTTCGGTAAGGCAAAGGGCATGGACAAGGTAGAAGGCCCATTGGGTTTCACCGATATGGATCCAGAGGGTATGCTGATTGAAGGCTTTGATCGTTTGGGTACCATGGCTACCATCTACAACTTCCCTTATTACCCACAGCACATGGAGAAGCTGGGTTTTGTAAAGGCTAAGGACTGGGTGGAGTTCAAGATTACCGTTCCTAGCCAGATTCCAGACAAGATGCTGCGTGTAGGTGAAATTGTGCAGAAGAAATTCGGCTTGAAAATCGTCAAGATTAAGAGCAAGAAGGAAATTGCAGAGAAGAACTACGGCCAGCGTATCTTTGAGTTGATCAATGAGGGTTACAAGAACTTGTTTGGTTTTGTACAGCTGACACAGGCACAGATCGACAAATACGTAGATACTTATTTAGGCTTGCTGAACCTGGATATGATTTCCCTGGTGGAGACCGAGGAGGGAGAACTGGTAGGTGTAGGCATCACCATGGGCAGCCTTTCTGTAGCCTTGCAGAAAGCCAAAGGCAAGCTGTTCCCATTTGGTTGGTGGCACCTGCTGAAAGCCTTGAAGCTCAAGGAGCCAGAGGGCATGGACCTGCTGTTGGTAGCCGTCAAGCCTGAATACCTGAACAAGGGCGCTAACTCCCTGTTGTTCCTGGACATGATTCCTGTAGCCATGAAAAAGGGCTACAAATGGGCAGAGAGTAACCCAGAGCTGGAGGATAACGATGCCGTACAGAAACAGTGGGCATACTTTGATACCGAGCAGCACAAGCGTCGCCGTTGTTTCACAAAGAACATTTAACTCAAAACAAAATATACATGAGCGAAGAAGGACTGCCTCTGCAGGAGGCACAACCAGCATATACCGATGATAACATCCGACATCTGTCTGACATGGAGCATGTGCGTACCCGTCCAGGTATGTATATCGGTCGCTTAGGCGATGGTTCCTCTTCAGAAGATGGCATCTATGTCCTCTTGAAGGAAATCATAGACAACAGTATTGATGAGTTCAAGATGGATGCCGGAAAGGTTATTGAGATTACATTAGAGGACAATCTGCGTGTGGGTGTCAGGGATCATGGCCGTGGCATTCCACAGGGCAAGCTGATTGAGGCTGTGAGCATGCTGAACACGGGTGGAAAATACGACTCTAAGGCATTCAAGAAGAGTGTGGGCTTGAACGGTGTGGGCTCTAAGGCCGTGAACGCACTGAGCACCCGCTTTGAGGCATGGAGTTTCCGAGACGGTCAAGTCCGAAAAGCAGTATTCGAGAAGGGTGTACTCAAGAGCGATGTCACAGAGCCTACCGCAGAGGATAACGGTACCTACATCTTCTTTGAGCCAGATAACACCCTGTTCAAGAACTACAGCTACCGTGAGGAGTTTGTACAGAACCTGCTGCGTAACTATACCTACCTGAACTCCGGACTGACCATTATGTACAACGGACGCCGAATCCTTTCACGCCACGGCTTGGAGGATTTGCTGAACGACAAGATGGACAGTGCGGCACTCTACCCTATCATTCACCTGAAAGGCGAGGATATTGAGATAGCTTTCACCCACACCAACCAGAATGGCGATGAGTATTATAGCTTTGTGAACGGTCAGTATACGCCACTGGGTGGTACACACCAGGCAGCCTTCAAGGAGCACATTGCCCGTACCATCAAGGAGTTCTACAACAAGCAGTGGGAACCGGGGGATATCCGTAACGGTATGGTGGCTGCCATTGCCATCAATATCCAGGAACCACAGTTTGAGAGTCAGACCAAAATTAAGCTGGGCTCCCTGACCATGGAACCGGATGGTGGCGTGAGCGTGAACAAATATGTGGGCGATTTCATCAAGACGGAGGTGGATAACTACCTGCACCGTAACCCGGACATGAACGAGGCGCTCTATCAAAAGATTAACGAGAGTGAGAAGGACCGTAAGGCCATGGCGGGTATCACCAAGCTGGCGCGTGAGCGTGCCAAGAAAGCAAACCTGCATAACCGCAAACTGCGCGACTGCCGTATCCACCTGAACGATGTGAAGGGTGAACAGCAGGAAGAGAGCAGTATCTTCATTACCGAGGGTGACTCTGCCAGCGGTAGCATTACCAAGAGCCGTAACGTGAATACCCAGGCTGTGTTCTCATTGCGTGGAAAACCACTGAATACCTTCGGGCTGACCAAGAAAGTGGTGTATGAGAACGAGGAGTTCAACCTGCTGCAGAACGCACTGAACATAGAAGACGGCTTGGAGGGCTTGCGCTACAACAAGGTCATTGTGGCTACCGATGCCGATGTGGACGGCATGCACATCCGTCTGCTCATGCTGACCTTCTTCCTGCAGTTCTTCCCAGACCTGATTAAGAAAGGGCATGTGTATATCCTGCAGACTCCACTTTTCCGTGTGCGAAACAAGAAGAAAAAGCAGAAGGGAGAGAAGGGTGAAGAGAAAAAACACAAGCGCAGCGAAGGCCGCAATGAATATGAGACCATCTACTGCTATAGCGATGAGGAAAAGATCAAGGCTATTGAGAAACTGAGCCCTAACCCGGAAATTACCCGATTCAAAGGTCTGGGTGAAATCTCTCCAGAGGAGTTCGAGGGTTTCATTGGCGAAGACATCCGATTGGAACAGGTAAGCCTGAGCAAGGACGACCTGGTTAAGCAGTTGCTGGAATTCTACATGGGTAAGAACACCATGGAGCGCCAGCAGTTCATCATCAACAATTTGGTGGTCGAGGAAGACCGCCCAGAAGACTACGAATATGGAGATTAAGCATCGTGCCCTTTTTACTGGCACATTCGACCCTTTCACGAAAGGGCATGAGAATATCGTGAAGCGTTCCCTGCTCCTCATGGATGAGGTAGTGATTGGCATTGGTGTGAACGACAGTAAGCGCTGCCTGCTGAGTGCAGAAGAGCGCCTGCGCATGATTTCAGAGCATTATGCCAACGAGCCTCGCGTGAAAGTGGCCATCTATAAGAACCTGACCGTAGATTTTGCCAAGGAGATTAATGCCACTTGCATTATCCGTGGCTTGCGCTGCGTAAAGGATTTTGAATATGAGGAGAGCATGGCCGAAGTGAACCGTCGCCTTACGGGCATTGACACCTTGCTGCTTTTCACAGAACCTGAATACAACTGCGTGAGCAGCTCTGCCGTGAGAGAGCTCATCAGCTACGGAAAAGACGTAACCGAATTCCTACCAGAAGGAATGGAACTGAAAAAATAATCATGAAGAAAATCATATTGTTCGCCCTGATTCTCTGCTGCAGCCTACAGGCTAAGGCACAAGGTAGCGAAGCTCAAATGCAACTACGAAAACTCCAGCTTGCAGAGGCGGCTATCAGTCGCTTCTATGTGGACTCTGTCAAGGAGGGCCAGCTGGTAGAGACTGCCATCAAGGCCATGCTCAAGGAACTGGATCCACACTCTACCTACTCCAATGCCGAGGAGGTAAAGAAACTGAATGAGCCACTGGAGGGTAGCTTTGAGGGTATTGGTATCTCCTATAATTTCGTGGAGGATACCCTTATGGTCATCCAACCCGTCATGAGGGGACCTAGTGAGCGTGTGGGCATTCAGGCTAGCGACCGTATCATAGCAGTGAATGATTCTTGCATAGCAGGCGTGGGATTCACACAGGATGATGCACGCCGTGTCTTGCGTGGTCCAAGAGGCTCACAAGTCAGACTGGATGTGCTGCGCCCTGGCGTGAAAGACATCCTGAAGTTTACCGTTACACGCGACAAGATTCCCGTAAAGGCACTGAATGCGGCTTACCTTACCGTGAGTGGCATTGGCTATATCCAGTTCGACAGCTTTGGCAAAAATACCCATCGGGAAATGATGGATGCCATAGAGGAATTGGAAAAGGAGGGTATGGAAAGCCTCATCATCGACTTACAGGGAAACACCGGTGGATACTTGGATTCTGCCATTGATATTGCCAATGAGTTCCTGAATGCCGAAGAGCCTATCGTCTATACAGAGGGAAGAGCATCGAAACGCCATGAGTTCCGGGCTAACGGAAGGGGTACGCTCAAGAATATCCCACTGACTATCCTGGTGGATCAGGAGAGCGCATCGGCTGCAGAAATTCTGGCAGGTGCCATACAGGATAACGACAGAGGTACCATCATTGGCCGCAGAACCTACGGTAAGGGACTGGTACAGCGCCCTGTGGAACTGTTGGACGGTAGTATGATACGACTTACCATTGCCCGCTACTATACCCCTACCGGCCGATGCATCCAGAAGCCGTATGTAAAGGGAAAGAAGGAAGACTACAGTATGGACTTGCTGCACCGCATCCAGAGTGGAGAGCTTTACAACGAGGATAGCGTGAAACTGGACAAGACGCTGGCTTACCAGACACTGAAAGACAAACGTACGGTCTATGGTGGCGGTGGTATCATGCCAGATTTCTTTGTGCCTATAGACACTACCCAATATACGCGCTACCATAACCAGCTGGCAGCTACCAGTGCTATTACCAAGGCCACCCTTAAGTACATAGACAGGCACAGGGAGGAACTGACCCAGAAATACCCTAAGTTCAACGATTTCTTTGCGCACTATGAGGTGGGACAAGACCTCCTGGACATGCTGATAGCCGAAGGCAAGGCACAGAAAGTAGAGTTCAATGAGGAAGAGTACAAGAAAGGACTTCCGGAGATCAAACTCCAGCTGAAAGCTTTGCTTGCCAGAGATTTATGGGATACCAGCGAGTATTTCCAAATCATGAATACAATTAACCCTGTGGTGAAGAAAGCCATAGAAATGATGGAAGAATAGCGTATGAGCGATTTCAATATACGAGAACAACAAACCGACCGCGATTTTGAGAATGCACTCCGTCCACTCAATTTTGATGATTTCAGCGGACAGCAGAAAATCGTGGAGAACCTGCGTATCTTTGTGCAGGCAGCCAAGATGCGTGGAGAGCCACTGGATCATACCCTGCTGCACGGACCTCCGGGACTGGGTAAGACTACCTTGAGTAATATCATTGCCAATGAGCTGGGTGTGGGTTTCAAGATTACCTCAGGACCAGTATTGGACAAGCCGGGTGATTTAGCAGGCTTGCTGACCTCACTGGAGCCTAACGATGTGCTGTTCATCGATGAGATTCACCGCCTACAGCCTGTTGTGGAGGAATACCTGTACAGTGCCATGGAGGACTATCGCATTGATATCATGATAGACAAGGGTCCAAGTGCCCGCAGCATACAGATTGACCTGAATCCGTTTACCCTGGTGGGTGCTACTACCCGTAGTGGCTTGCTGACCTCCCCTCTGCGTGCCCGCTTTGGTATCAACATGCACCTGGAATACTACGATGCAGAAACATTAGCCCGCATCATCCATCGCTCTGCAGATATCCTGCGTGTGCCTTGTGACACCAAAGCGGCAAGTGAGATCTCACGCCGTAGCCGTGGTACGCCTCGTATAGCCAATGCACTGCTCCGTCGTGTGAGAGACTTTGCTCAGGTAAAGGGAAATGGCAAGATCAACCTGGAGATTGCCCGCTTTGCCCTGGAAGCCCTCAATATCGACACCTATGGCTTGGATGAGATTGACAACAAGATTCTGCTCACCATCATTGACAAGTTCAAGGGAGGCCCTGTGGGTATCACTACCATTGCCACGGCATTGGGTGAAGACGCTGGCACCGTGGAGGAAGTCTATGAGCCATACCTTATCCAGGAGGGTTTCCTGAAACGTACGCCAAGAGGACGTATGGTGACAGAATTAGCTTACAAACACCTGGGACGCCAAATGTTCGGCGACAGCGGTTTCCCGGGATTATTCGATTAATTTATGATCAGTTATCAGACCGATGGCGTAAAGATGCCCGCCATCAAACGAAGAGAAAATACAGCATGGGTAAAGCGTGTGGCTGAAACCTATGGAAAGAAAGTAGGCGAAATAGCCTATATATTCGTGGACGACGAGAAAATCCTGGAAGTAAACCGGGAATATCTCCAGCACGATTACTATACAGATATCATCACCTTCGACTACTGCGAAGGGAATACCATCAGTGGCGACCTGTTCATCAGCCTGGATACCGTGCGTACCAATGCTGAGCAAGTAGGTGCCACCTATGAGCAGGAGCTCAACCGCGTAATCATTCACGGCGTGCTGCACCTGTGTGGAATAAACGATAAAGGTCCCGGTGAGCGTGAGATTATGGAAGCTGCCGAGAACAAGGCCCTCTCAATGCGTTAACAATGGCAAGTTTAAAGGCTTTAGCAAAAGATACGGCTATCTATGGATTGAGCAGTATCATCGGCAGGTTCCTGAACTACCTGCTGGTTCCTATCTACACCGCCAAGCTCTCTGTGGAGTCAGGCGGTTATGGCGTGATTACAAATGTCTATGCCTATGTGGCACTACTCATGGTGCTGCTCACGTATGGCATGGAGACAACCTTCTTCCGGTTTGCCAATAAAGAAGGGGAGAAACCAATGGAGGTGTATAGCACAACCCTGATTTCTGTAGGCACATCCAGTTTGTTGTTCGTGGCATTAGTACTAAGCTTCCTGCACCCTATAGCCAGTGCAATGGGTTATGCAGACCACCCGGAATACATTGGACTCATGTTCTGCTGTGTGGCCATCGATGCGTTCCAGGCTATTCCGTTTGTCTTCCTGCGCTACCAGAAGAAAGCCATAAAGTTCGCTACCCTGAAGCTGTTGTTCATCGTCATGAGCATCTTGCTGAACCTGTGCTACTTCGTATGGTTCCCAGAACTGTATCAATCCTATCCAGAAATCATAGGACAGATCTACAACCCACAGGTAGGTGTAGGCTATGCCTTCGGCATCAACCTGCTGTGTACAGCCAGCATCACCGTTTGGTTTACTCCGGAACTCACGGGCTTCAAGTACAAGTTCAACAAGCAGCTCTGGCACCGCATGATGATCTATGCTGCTCCTCTAATAATCTTTGGACTGGCAGGTATCTTGAACCAGACTGCCGACAAGATACTCTTCCCTTGGCTTCGCCCGGAAGACGGCAAAGTTCAGCTTGGTATCTATGGTGCTGCCAGCAAGATAGCCATGATCATGGCCATGATTACCCAGGCCTTCCGCTTTGCGTATGAGCCTATCGTATTCGGTAACGCCAAGGAGAAAGATGCCAAGAAGATGTATGCTAACGCCATGAAATTCTTCTTGATTTTCACCTTGATGGCTTTCCTATGTGTGGTGTTCTACATGGATATCCTGAAGCACATCATCGGCAGTGGCTACTGGGAAGGACTGAAGGTAGTGCCTATCGTCATGGCAGCTGAGATCATGATGGGTATCTACTTCAACCTGAGTTTCTGGTACAAGCTCATCGATGAGACCAAGTGGGGAGCCATCTTCTCTCTGGCTGGATGCGCTGTGCTCATTCTCATCAACATCATCTTTGTGCCAACCTTAGGCTATATGGCTTGTGCATGGGCAGGTTTTGCCGGCTATGCCACCGCCATGACCCTGAGCTATGTGGTAGGCCAGAAACGAAATCCTATCAACTATGACATCAAGGGCATGAGCGTGTATGTCATGCTTACCCTACTGCTCTTTGCCATCAGCACCAGCCTGCCAGCCGAATGGAACATGTGGCTGCGTATGGGTGTCAACACCCTGCTGCTCCTGGTATTCGTGGTTTACCTGGTAAAGAAAGATTTCCCTCTCAAGAACCTGCCTGTAGTAGGCAAATATTTCAGATAAATGAAGAAGATTATCACTTTTATAGCTTGTCTCGTCTGCCTGCTTCCTGCTAAGGCAGATGAAGGCATGTGGATGCTCAGCCACTTGAGCGCTGCCACAATCAAGCAGATGCAGGCGTTAGGCCTGAAGATGACACAGGAACAGCTGTACAGCCCTGCGGGTAAGTCCCTGAAGGACGCAGTGGTCAGCTTTGGTGGTTTCTGTACGGGTGTGGTGGTGAGCCCTGACGGTCTGGTCTTCACCAACCATCACTGCGGTTTTGAGAGCATTCAGCAGCATTCCACCACAGAACATGACTACTTAAAAGATGGTTTCATTGCCAAGACACGCGACCAGGAGGCGCCAAATCCCGACCTGTTCGTCAGCTTCCTGCTCCGTACGGAGAATGTCACAGACCGTGTCCTGGGTGCCGTGCCAGCCAAGGCAACGGAGGATATCCGTGCAGAGGTCATAGACTCTGTCTGCTCCGTCATCCAGAACGAGGTGCTGGAGGCCGACTCTACCTTGAGCCCTATCGTTACCCCTTATTTCTCCGGCAATGAATACTACCTGTCCATCTACCAGGATTACCATGATGTGCGACTGGTCTTTGCGCCACCATCAAGCGTGGGTAAGTTTGGTGGAGACACGGACAACTGGATGTGGCCTCGCCATACCGGTGATTTCAGTGTATTCCGCATCTATGCAGACAAGGACAACAACCCTGCTGCCTACAGCGAGGATAATGTGCCATACCACCCTATCCATTATGCTCCGATTTCCCTGAAAGGCTATAAGGAAGGCGATTTCACCATGACCATCGGCTACCCGGGTGAAACCATTCGCTACCTGTCCAGCTACGGCATTCGCGAGCGTATGGATGGTATGAACGCTGCCATGATCCAGGTGCGTGGCGTAAAGCAGGACATCTGGCGCAAGGCCATGGATGCCAACACCGCCATCCGCATCATGTATGATTCCAAATACGCAGAGAGCTCCAACTACTGGAAGAACTCCATCGGCATGAATGAGAGCATTGAGAAATTACGCGTGATAGAGCAGAAAAAAGAGTTGGAGCGTAAGATGGCCCAGTGGGTGAAAGAAAAGCCCGCAGAACGCCTGAAATACGCCCAGGTGCTGGACAAACTGGAGAAAGCCTATGCCAGCCGAAAGGAGATGGTGCGCAATTTCTACTTCATGGTGGAAAGTTTCTTCAGTAGCTCCGATGTGCTCCAGATAGCCCTGCAGCTCATGCAGACCGATTTCTCCGAGGAAGAGGAGGAAGGTATGGCACAGCTGGCCAGCATCATGAAAGGCTATAAGGATATAGACCTGCAGTTGGATAAGCAGGTGCTGAAAGCCATGCTGGAGAACTACTACGAGCAGGTGAAGGGTAATAAGGAATACCTGCCAGAGACTTATGCCCTGATAGATTCCGTGTACCATAACGATTACCAGGCGTATGTGGACGATGTATATGCCAAGACCGCATTCGTATCCGAGGACAAGGTGCTGGAACTGCTCCAGAAAGAGCCTCAGGTCATAAACGATGACCCCGTCATGAAACTCACCATGGATGCTTTCGTGACCCTTATGGAACTACGCATGCGCAACCGAGAGGAATCCATGGATGTGGAGGAGAATGAACGCCTGCTGAATGCCGCTATCCGCGAGATGGACATGAGCCAGCCTTACTACAGCGATGCCAACAGTACCATGCGCATGAGTTTCGGTACCGTAAAGAGCTACACCATGGAGAATGGCCAGAACTCCGGCATCTACTGTGATACGCACGGCTTGTTAGCTAAGGCAGCCCTGCAGAGCCAGAACAAGGACTATTTCCTGCAAGACGAGCTGATTAACCGCTTCAAGGGCAAGAAATTCGGCAAGTATGCCGATAAGAAGAGCAAGGAGATGCAAGTCTGCTTCCTGACAACCAATGACATTACCGGTGGTAATTCCGGTAGCCCAGTCTTCGATGGAAACGGCAATTTGCTGGGTCTGGCCTTCGATGGAAACTGGGAAGCCATGAGTAGTGACATCACCTTTGACGCTCAGCTCCAGCGCTGCATCAGCGTGGATATCCGCTATGTTCTGTACATGATAGACCAGTGGGGTGCCGCAGATACCTTGATGAAAGAACTCAAAACCATAAAGTAAACGATAAGCGTTTTAAGGCATAAGAAAGAGCCCCGGGAAATCCCGAGGCTCTTTCTTCATATCTCATCCTTCGCTTATTTCAGTTTGAAAGCGTAGAGTGCTTCGCCGTGGCGAATGTACAATCTGCCAGCTGCAATGGTAGGATGTGCCCAGTGTGGACCACTACCCTTAGCAATGCGGAACTCACTTACGACATCGAAAGTCTTACCAGGGCGAACCAGACCTACAGTACCACGACGCTCGTCATAGCAGTAAAGCATACCATCGGCAGTGATGATAGAACCCTTACCCTTGCCTTCCCATGCGGTCTCATAGATAGTCTCACCGGTATTCCAATCCAAGGCACACCAGTTACCCTTGTTGTTACTTACCCAGTTGGTACCATAGATTACACCATCCACCAGCACATAGCCACCGTGATGGGTATCCAAAACCTCGTTCTTCCAGGTGCAAGTTACGCTCTTCAAGTCATCAGCCAACTGCAGCTGGAAACTGTTGATGTCATAACCCTGAGAGAAGAAGATCTTACCATCCTGATACAATGCAGAGTTAGGGACAATGTTCTCCCACTCTGGATCAGTAGCAGCCTGCTTAGAGATAAGCTGCTCAAACTTCCACTCAATAGCACCAGTCTCAGGATTCATACCAAAGGCATATTTCTCATTCATGCCCACAATCTGGCGCTTGCCCTTATACTCAATGAGGATAGGAGTCACGTAACCCATCATACTGTTCATGGTAGCAGACTTCCAGATGAGCTTGCCAGTCTCCTTGTCCAGAGCCACGGTGTTAGTGTCATCACCCGCAGGGTTATAGATAACCTTATTGTCGAATACCAGTGGAGACTCTGCAGTACCCCAAGTGGCAGGCTTGTTCTTATACTCAGCTGCGCCATCTACCTTCCAGACGATGCTTCCATCGGCAATGTTCAGGCAGACAACCTCGCCCATACCGCTGATGACGTATGCCTTGTCGCCCTCGATAGTAGGAGTGGTACGAACCTCAGGGTAAGTCTTGTTCCAAGGCTTTCCATAAGGAGTAGCATACAGTTTCTTTCCGGTCAGGTCATAGCACTGGAACACCTCCTGTGTCTGATCCTCGTTCATACCGGTGATGTAGATACGATCGCCCACAACCTGAGGGCTGCTGTAACCCTTACCGGCATCAGTAACCTCGAATACCATCTCAGGACCCTCTGCAGGCCATTCCTTAAGCAGTTCCTTGCAAGGATATGAACCATTGTTCTGAGGACCACGCCAGCCATGTTTGCTTTGTGCCGCAGCACCCATGGTCATCAAGCTGCACAACAGCAGCAGACCTAATTTCTTCATGTTCATGCCTTTTTAGTTGTAAAATTGGGTGCAAATATAATCAAAAAAACTTGTTTACCTATAGAAAAACAGAATATTCCGAAGACTTAAAGAACCAAACGTTCAATTTCTTTAATAAAAATTTCAGCCATCTCTAAATTAGGAAGAACATCAGTCTCAACAGCCTCAAACATAATGTTGTAATCTGCTTTATCACGCAATGTTTCCATTTGAGATAGGAAACGAGAATAATCACTTGACATCTTACCTGTCATGATATAGTTTTGCCCCAATAAGGACTTAATTCCTCGATGCGACCCCACATTGATACCATCATGAATAAATAGAGCTGTAGCAGCATGGAATACAGAATAATAGATACGATTAGCCGCCATGCTCCAACTCTTAGCCTCAGCAGCTATATATGCATCATGCAAGGTGCTTTTTGACTTTTCCAAGTACAAGTTCACCAGAGTTAATCTCTCTTCATCATTAAGACTCATAGATTACCATTTTGTCGCGTTCCACATTCTGGGCATAAGGAGTAATTCGCATACTCTGCCATTCCTGTTTTGTATAGAGCTGAGGACTAAAATCTGCACCTTGTGCCCATCCCCATTCTATCATAGGGTAGCTTATCGTATCAAAATCATTCTTCTCAATACGAGATTTATCCAAAAGAATCAAAATATCCCAATCAGATTCCTCACAGGCATTTCCTCGTGCCTGTGAGCCATAGAGCCAAACGGATGTTCCTTTTGGTGCTAATAGCTTAGCCATATCGCTAAGGTGCATGATAATCTGATTTCTATCCATTATTCTTTACTTTGTTGCAAAAATAGAAAGTTTTCTTGGATTATCATAAATATCTCAGGAGTTTTTTCCCTAATCATAGATTTATGTTCAAATATATGCTTATTCTATAGAGTTCCAAGTCTTTATTGGTGTAATTTCCTTTCCCCTGACAATGTATGAGGAAGTATTCACAGCTCCTTCATATTTTTGAATCTCAATTTGGTGCAAGTTAGCTGCATGCTGGTTCCCTATTGCCGCATAAAAGTGCATTATATCATTGTGCAACACATAAAGATTATATGGATTACCACAGTTGAAATCCAATAGAACCTGGTAGGCCTTAATAATCGCTTTACACCTTTTTTCTTGAAATTCAAATGAATAATCGTCCTCATTAAGTTCAGAATATACCATCCGTTGAATTTCAGGGTAACTAAGCCAAAGAATAGTTTCCTTGTCTCAACTTGTTGACTTTAATACAAAGTCAACAAGTTGATTCTCATCCATAGGATTATCTATAACAGAGAGGGGGGTAACATGTAATGAAGCTTTTGACACCCTTCCAGCTTTCACTAATGTCACCAAAGACATTTCTTCCTGAGTAGCACATCTTTGGATATTCCACCCATCTCTGTTGATTCTTGCAGCTTCTCTTTTGAAATTTGGACCATGCGATCTAGCCCAGCCTTTGTCTTTATTACCAATGAAATTCAGATAATAATGAATCATTTCATGAATCAAGATGTTCTGAAAAAACACTTCTGCACCTTCATACGCCTTGGTAATCCTTATTTTATGGCCACCTATAGAAGGATTAAGGTACTGACCGAGATGATGTTTTGCATTCATCAATTCAAATGCTGGAACAGGCAATATGGAGTTGAAATACCTGGCATTATAAATGTTGAAATATCTGATTAAGTATTCTATTGTTGGTATCATGGTAAACTTTATTCACTTCTCTTTATCCATCTGTTCCCATATCTTTTTGTATACACTCTTCTGAATGAAAGCGCTTGCCGTCGCCGGATAAGTATGATAACTTCCACACTTAGGACACTTCATGGGTGTAGTAAATGCTGATGCCACATACTCAAAATCTAAATCACGGAATTTATTCCCACATTCATCACAAGTAAATAATATTTTTCCTCTTATCATAAACTTTCGTGCTTTAATTTTATATTCACAAATGTATCAATTTGTTCTATTAGTAAAGGAGCGTCTTTCCTATATTATTCCCTTACGCGTAAAAAACAACAGAAAAAGGTACAGCTGTACCTATTTACACACAGCTTTCCAAGTCATTTCGTGTTAAGAAACAACTTGGAAAGCTAAATAGTATTTTTCTACCAAGAAGAATTTGAAAGGATTTCAGGCTGTCCTCAAATCCGCAAGTAAACTTCAAAAGGACTCTTTGAAGCCGAAGAGTCCTT
>JAUNHZ010000044.1 GCA_030523705.1 Bacteroidales bacterium | reverse complement strand
ATTATCAGGCCTTCACTATACCACCATGCATTCTCCCATCCCCAGATTTCAAGCCCATCGTCTATTTTGTGCCTCCACACTCGAGAAGAAGGGAATAAATGTATAATTATTCTATTGAGGAGGTATGAAAAATTAACGAAAAAGATGTTTTCTACGATAGTTTCTATAACATTAAACCGATATTTATACAACGCCATCAATACTGACAGATTTAATACAGGATAGAAAATACCGCATGCAATACCAGCAAAGACAGGAGAGGAAAAAGGAGTCTGCTGTTCTGGTGGGTAATAGTACTGTATGACTGCCGTTTCAAGGTAAACCACCAGAGTAATAACGATGGTACCCATAATATATGATCGTAGTATGTATAACAAGAATTTTCTCATAAAACTCGGTTATTTATTTATGAATCAGCAACTTGTATTATGCTATATTTCTGTTGACTACACCTATTCATCGTGTCTGATTGAATACTTCTTTATAATAATCATTTGCATTATTTCTTTTGACTGCATCTTTCTGTTCTTCTTTTGTCCAAGGTTTTGTCGTATCAGTGTTAAACCCAGTACTTATTCCGGGAATTTGCTCTTTGATATCTTCCATATCTTCTGTACTTACACCTGACTTCTGCAAGATAGTGCTGGTACTCGTATTGCAATTACCCTGAGTTTCTGTAAAAGGAGCCATAAAATAGGTTATGTTGGAGTTGTTACCGAAGGAATTAGCGACATCAATAACTTTCTGATCAAATTCCTCACTTGTCAATCCAGCAGGGACTGGAATTTTTATTATATTCTTAAGATTCTCGTTATTATGCCCTTCTCTTATGACTTGTTTGTCTTGATTATAAAACCTTCTTCCTAATTGTCCTCCAATACTACCTTTAACACCGTCATATTCTGATCCATAAGCAAAATACCCCCTAACATTTCCGTTTGCTCCTGTAACTACAAGAAATGTGTGAGTTGCTGCATTTAGCCAGTTCGGACCACCTGGTAGAGTTGTTGCATAAAGATAAGTATCTCGTCCGTCTGGGTCAACAAAATTAACAGGATTACCCATACAATAAACATACGGACTGATACCATAATACTTCTCGCACAGCGGATCCACTCTGTCCCACATCGGCAGCATGGCGAAGTAGTTTCTTGCATGGACATCGTAGGTATCCAGACCGAAGGTTCGGTCCAGTTCCTTGCCCTCGAACTTGTATGGCTGGAGTGTCTCGTTGGTGCTGATACCGCCTATCACACCGCCGTATGGATAGTAGTGGGTAATCTGCTCGGTACTTCCGTTCCTGTTCACAACCATACGGTTATTGCCCATATAGTCCTGGATGTAATAATGCCAACCGCTCAGGGTGTCATTGGTAAAGCTTGCGTAGCCGCCATCGAAAAGATACTGGCTAAGGTGTCCATCCTTGATAGTCAGGTTGCCGACGTAGTCAATGGAATCCTTCATCTGGGTCTGTGCAGCTGTTGTCCTGCTGTGGATGGTCCTCAGTCGTCTTCCATCGGCAGAATAGACATACTGTATGCTGCGGTTTCCGCTGAAGTCAATCCTCTTAACGTTGCCTAAAAGGTCATATTCAATGCTGTCGATGCCTCTGTTCAGGTCTCTTGTCAGTGCGCCGTTGCTGTTATATGTGTACTCCGTACTGTTATTGGTTGCATCCACAAAATCAGATGCCCCATCGTATGCTAGCTGGGCTCCAGCCAGATCCGTGACTTTCTTCAGCTGATTGCCGTTGAATTCTATCGTCAGGTCATCAATAAGTCCAAAACTCTGGTCGCCTAGCATTCCGTTTCGTTGCAGGGAAGCAATATTACTGTTCCTGTCATACGAAATCATCTCACCGTATCTGTTGCCGACATTCAGGGAAGTTCCTCCTTGAGACTCGCTATAGGCAGCGCCTGTCAGTCGGTTCATTCCATCATAGATGTAATCATATCGCCTTGTGGCGTTCTCTCCCGGAATGGACCACGTCATGGCGGCAATGCTGCCGTTGAAGTAGCTGTTGCTGCCACCGGACTCCCGGAAAAGTTTCTGGTCAAAACCACCTGTGGATTGAATGCGTGTCAGCCATCCATGCAGATTGTCATAGTCATATGTCATGTCTGCAACGCTACCCCCGCGGTTGTTTGACGATATCTGGCCAAATGCGTCATATGAGAGGTCCTGTATGGTTTCGGTCTGTTCACTTCCGTTCCTGCCTTTCAGTGTGAGGGTTGCGCTATTCGGCAGGATAGTGCGGGCATAATATGTCTGCCGATTAGTAGCCGACGCTACAACTGCAGCTCCTTCCACGACAGAAACTTTTGTTGAGTCAACCTGCCCGGAGTAGCTGTAGCAGATGCTCTCGTCAGTTATCCTTCCACCAAGCCCATAGCTGATGGTGCGGTCAGGGCGATGGAAGTCGTCATAGCCGATGATGCTTGTCAGAGTCTCCCCATTGCTGGCTCTCTGCATGGTTCCGGTAGGCTTGCCCTGAAGCGGGTTCAGGCTTCCGTCCGCAATGCGGTCAAGGGCATAGACCATGTCCGACGTTACGAAATCATAGCTGTCATAGTGGTTCTGCAGCTCAATGTCAGCGGGATAAGCTGTCGCAGATGAGGCCGTGCCCTGCCTAAGAAGTCTGTCCAGACTGTCATATTCATAGACACGGAACAGGCTGCGGCTGCGCAGTTCTCCATCCTGGAAGGCCGTCATCCTGTCCCTCTCGTCATACCACATCTGGGTATAGGCGCAACCGGGAAGTTTTCTGTATACGCAACGCCCCCGCTCGTCATACCGGTACTGGTAGGCAAACCTGTCCAGATCCGCCTCCTGCTGATAGGATGGGGAGAGCACGAAACGCAGCAGTCCGCGACTGTCATATACATGATATGTGTCGCTCTGCTCATTCCCGTCATTCCTCCGCTCCAGCACCACATGCCCGTTCTTGTCGGTAAACGTGATGACACTGTTGCCATCCGGATCGGTTACCGTCACTTTCTGCAACTGGTTCTCTTCATAGGCGGCAGTCCCGCTCAGCGTATTGGAGAACGGCTGTACCGTATAGTGGATGACGCCATCGGACTGCCGGTTGAAAGAATAGCCGTACGTCGTCGGGGTTGAAGACCATGTCTCACCCGGCATTCTCTTCAGCGTTACCCGATCCAGCGCGTCATAGCCGGTAAGGGCATATGCCATGCTGTCGCCAAACTGGGTCGCATAGTAGGCAGGGAGATTCGCAAGGAGCTGCGGCATCTGCTGTGCAGGAATGCCGGCAGGGATCCAGTTCCTGACCACCCGTCCCGCCTGGTCATAGGTCTGCACGTCCGTCAGGTAGCTGCCCTGTGCTGTCAGGAGTCCGCCTCTTGCTGTTGCTGTCGGGCGCCCATAGGTGTCAAACAGGTTCAGGCTGATGAAATTGTCAGTCGAATCATTTGACAGGTAAGTGTTCTCACGGGTCAGGTTAATGCTTCCAATCACGTAGTCATAAGACTTGAGGAGATTATCCCTTCCGTTGGCTTGAAGAAGTATTTTGCGCAGACGTCCCTGCGGATCATTCTTGTATAGACTCCTGCCGCCTGAGGCATCGCAGATCTCCGACACATTGTGCCCTTCGTCATACTTTATTATTGTTACTGCACATTGTGGCAGACTTGTCCGCAGGGCTTCAAGTCTGGCATAGTCCTGTGCCGTTGGCGCAGCCCTGCCGCTGATTGCATCAAGGTCGGAAGCTGAGATATAATTCTGGATATGCCCACGGGTACAGTTCTCAATCTGAGCTATGGGCAGTTCATTCCCGTATCCCCAGATGTAGGACGTGGTAGCGCCTTTTATGTTTAACTGCAGGATATTGCCATGAGCATCATAACTGTCCACGACTGCCTCGTCGGAGAAACGGCTTGCACGGTTCTGTTCAGTAAGGTCTGACGTTATAGCCAGGGTCTGTCTTCTCTTCGGGAGGTAAAGCGTGCCCGACTGCTCATAGATATTTCTCTCTCCAGATATCAGCGTGCCGTCAGCATACCCGAGTATCTCGACCGGAAGAAGCCGGTTTGATGCAGCCATTCCCCGGCAGACGGCATCCGTCTGGTACATGTCATCATAGACATACCGGTAAGAGGTCCGGTATGTCACGCCATTTCTTGTGCTCTGTACGGAGACCGGCTGCAGGCGGTCGTCGATCTCATTGCTGACAGAGGTCACATACCTGTCCGGACCGTCATAAAGGATGGTGGTCTCTGACAGCATGGTGTACCATGATATGTCAAAGCTGGATTCCCGGCAGGTCGCCGTACCGGGGTCGACGTAGAACGCCTTGTATCTGGCAGACCTGTTTATATGGTAGTCATAATTTATCCTTTCCAAGAGCACCGAACCGTCATATCTGCATATCTCCAGCAGTTTCCCATTGTAGTAGTTCGGCGTGACAGGGACCATCGGATGCCTGTTGTAGATGGAGAATTCCTGCAATACATAATAATGATACCTTGTCTCATGGATTCCGTCGGTCTCGGTTACATCCGCATACCCTACCAGATTGCCATGGGACATGGACATGAGTGGCTTGAATGATTCCGATGACTGTGTGAAGTATTCGACGATACGGTGGGCATCGGATGCATACTCATACTTAAGGAAGCCAGTGACAGGCTGGACCAGCAATGTGCCTTCCGAATAGGTGAAGTCACGTCGCTTTCCATTTCCTGTGATACGCTTGATGCGCAATCCGGCTCCTAAGGTGTCATTACTGCTGGATACAGAGTAGTTGGTAATGGTAGCCGATACTGTTCTCAAAGTCAGGTCCTGAGCAGGAACCGGTACGATAAAGTAATATGTTCCCTGCGGAAGCCTGACACTATGGGTCTGTGTCGCATTTGACGTCCCGTTCGCGGTAGAGGAATAGGTGATCATTGATACCGGGACAGTTGCACCACCATCTGTAACCCTCAGTATGGCAAGTGCCACATCCCCGGCATGATTATTGACACCGGAGATACTGATATCCACATCTGCCTCTTCTCCGCTTGCCGTGACCTGCTGGAATCCCGCCATCTGCGGCATGCTGCCGTTATAGCTGATATAATAGCTGCTGATACTATACGACTGTGAGCCAATGACGGTACGTGTCGAGATTGGCTCTGTGCTGTAATAGTGGTTGAGTTCGTATTCAAATATTTCCTTACCTTTGGTCGGATATTCCACACTGCTCAGCATGCCTATCTTTGCAAAGTCATAATTGCTGCTCTTGACTCTTCCCTCATGGATGGTGCCATTATTGTCCCTGGCCTGGCAATAGTAGGCGCTGCCGTAATCAGCTCCGTTATTATATCCCCAGTAGTCTGTATTCTGGGTGTTCTTGGCAGGGAAATCACCCGCTATATATCCAAAGGTGTAGTGGTTGCTGATGTCTGTATCCTCAGTTACGGAGTCGAGCCGGAGCCTGTCTCTAAGGTAGCCAGGCAGAGAACTGTTGATTGAATTTGAAAAGCAGGAGTAGCTGAGACTGAACTTTCTGAGTATGCTGCCTCCTGCGTCACAGATCTCTATGGCGTCCAGCTTTTCTGACGGAGTACTGTTGTAATGGCTTGTGTCATCATTGTATCTGGCAACATCCGGTCTTATTGACGACAGGAACCTTATGCTGCCATTATCCCATGAGACTTTCTTGAGCCTCCATGTGTTGACAATGCTCTTATTGGCAAAATATAGCGTTCCGGTCTCACAGTTCTGGGTCTGGCTATTGTAATATCCATGCTGACAAGATTCGAACAAAGGGGATATATAGACCTCCCTCTCGTATTCAAAGTCAATCTCGTGTCCCTTGGGTGTGACAATCCTTGAAAGGAACCAGGAGGATGTATATTGCGTCTGGATGCTAGAGCAATAGGCCAATGGAGGTGAAGCCCCCAGAATGCTGAACGTGGACGGGTTGTGATAATAGCTTGAGGTGTCTTCACGCTTGAAGAATTCGTATCTTGTCCCTTGCCTGTCAAACAGTGTGAAGACATGATAGCCTTCACGGATTCCTATCTGCAGTTTCCATCCAGACTCCTTGTCTGTAAATTGGGCTCCGGTTCCCGGGTATTTATCGATAATGAATTTACTGCTTCCGCCCCAGAAAGAGAAATAGAATACATCTGGTTCTGAATCCTGTATCTGATATGCGTTATAATCTCCGAGTTCTCCTGCTGCAAAATATGTGTTGGGAAGGACATCATCGTTTTGGTGAATAGGGTCCGACGTATAATATCCCTTCTCGAAATATCCATTGGGACCATATTCCAGGAAGTCATCCGTACATTTGACAGTTCTTGAGATGAGTGCATTGAGGCTGAAGTTCCAGCCAAGTCCAACCCATGATGCTTCCTGTGCGGGGCGACAGCCAGTGCTGCTGTAACAGATGGATACAGGCAGCTCTATATCATAAGCCTTGACACTGCAAAGTGGGATGTTGACATCCACAGTACCTGAGAAATATGACACGGGCCGGTCAACACATGCAGTGATGGAAGACACCGAAGGAGCCTGCGGTATGATGGTGTTCTCATCAATCTGTGCAGATACTCTCTGCATGCTCCCCATTAATAGCATGAAGAGCATGAGCATAACCCGCTGGAAATTATTGAATGGATTCCTCATATTCGCACACCTCCCTAATTAACATTTAAAGTGTTCAATTAAAAGAAATATAAACATTTGTAGAAATGTTCACCGAAGGCAAAGATAGAGAATTTTTCTTTATGACAGATGAGTTTTGTTGAGTTTTTAACCGAATGTTGTTCAAATATTCCTTGCCAGACAAATCTTGCCCTCCAAAGGCAGCTATCAGCGTGAACCCACCATCACTTCGTTTTTTTTATATGATTGTAAGAAAAAAGTCATAAGTGACTTCGCTGTGAATTCTCTATTTCTTTCACATTCCTTTCATGTTCGTTTCATGTTTGTTTCACGTAGGTTTCACCTATGTGGTGAAAGAAAGGTGAAACATTCATGAAAGGATGTAAAAATAAAGGAAAAAGGGAAATTGGAGGATCAACGAATGAAGAGCGGGCTCATAAGGAAAGCTTGTACTTGAGAAAAATAAAAAAAGGGTGTGCCTTTATGACACACCCTTTTCTGTTATAGAATTTAATTATTTTCTTCTCCTGCTCTTTTTGGCTGCCTTGCTGTTTGGTCGCAGTTTTTTCTCAGGCAATACGGCTAGTGGATTATCTGGATAGTCGTTCTTTTCTTCGGCCAGTATAAAGTCCAGCTGTTTCTTGTCCAAGTCTGCACGGGCAACCTTTACACTGACAGCATCACCCAGTCGGAAAATCTTGCCGCTCTGACGGCCAATAAGGCAATAGTTCCGCTCATCGTACTCAAAATACTCATCGCCTAAGCTGCGGGCAGGAACCATACCCTCGCATTTATTTTCATCCAGCTCCACATACATGCCCCATTCTGTAACGCCAGATATTGTACCCTGGAACACTTCTCCTAAGCGCTCCTTCATGTATTCCACCTGCTTGTATTTGATACTGCTGCGTTCTGCCGATGCTGCAGTCTGCTCCATGGCACTGCAATGCTCACACAGTTCCTCGAACTTTTCCTGGCTTGCGCTACGGCCTTTCTGGTCAATGTAGCGGGTAAGCAGACGGTGTACCATCATATCCGGATAACGGCGGATAGGGCTGGTGAAATGGGTATAGTAATCAAAACTCAAGCCATAGTGACCAATGTTCTCCGTGCTGTATTTTGCCTTCTGCATGGCACGTAAAGATATGGTTTCTATCAGGTTCTGCTCTGGCTTTCCAGATACTTCGTGCAGCATGGCATTAATGTTCTTGCTCACCTCGGTCTTAGTGCCGGTGGTCTTCAGGCGGTAGCCAAATCTACTGATGAACTGGCTCAGGTTGTCCAGCTTCTCTGGGTCTGGCAGGTCGTGGATACGATAGACAAAGGTCTTGGCCTTTCTGTTTCTTGGCACCTTACCTATAAATTCGGCTACGGTGCGGTTGGCCAGCAGCATGAACTCTTCTACCAGTTTGTTGGCATCCTTGCTGGTCTTGAAATATACGCTCAGTGGCTTGCCTTCCTCGTCAATCTCAAAACGAACTTCGTAACGGTCGAAATTGATGGCTCCATCAGCGAAACGGTTGGCTCTCAGCTTCTTGGCCAGCTTGTCCAGGGTTATACATTCCAGTGCAAACTCACCTTCTGGCTTAAGGGCTCCACTGATATACTCATCGTGGGTATGCTGCTCTGGGCGTGGACGTCCCTCATCGTACTGCTCTGCCACACCGTTTTTCTCCAGGATATCCTGCACCTCCTCATATACAAATCGGCGGTTGCTCTTGATGATGGTGTGTACAATGCGGAAATCCTTAACTTCAGCCTCGTCGTTCATCAGGAAGATGACAGAGTAGGCCACCTTCTCTTCATCCTGACGCAGGGAGCAGAGCTTGTTGCAAAGGCGCTCAGGGAGCATAGGAATGGTACGATCCACCAGATAGACCGAAGTGGCTCTGTTGATAGCCTCTTTATCAATGATGGAACGCTCCTTGACATAGTAGGTTACATCGGCAATGTGGACACCCACTTCCCACAGGTTGCCCATCTTGCGGATAGACAGGGCATCGTCAAAGTCCTTCGCATCCCTAGGGTCAATGGTGAAGGTGGTCACCTGGCGGAAATCCTCACGGGCTGCACGCTCTTGTGCTGGAATCTCCTCTGGAATGAGGTTGGCTGCGGCCTCTACCTCCTCGGGGTAGGTGTATGGCAAGCCGTATTCTGCCAGTATGGCGTGCATCTCTGTGGTATTGTCGCCCTTCTTTCCTAACACATCTATTACCTCACCCACAGGGTTCTTGGCACCTTCGGGCCATTCCAGGATACGTGCCACAGCCTTGTCGCCGGTCTTTCCGTTCTTCAGGTTCTCCAGTGGGATAAAGATATCATGACTTAGGATTTTACTGTCGGTCTCCAGGAACGCAAAGTCCTTGCTGACCTTCAGTACGCCTACAAACGTGTCTTTCTCTGGGTCTATGCTTTCCTCTTTCTCGGTGCGCTGATAGGTAATAGGTTTCAGCATGAACACATTGGTCTCAGGCTGAATGAGTGCTCCCTCGTCTATCAAGTCGTAGAGGATATCCATGCACAGCATTTTCAGGGGATGTGTATTCAATTCAAGTTTGCGGAAGATTGTTTTTACGGGGAAACAATCCTTAGGGTTTGACTGGAACAAAACGGCCAGTTTCTGAACCAGCTCTTTCTTCGTGAGGCGTTTGCCTGCTTTCTTTCCTTTTCCCATAATGTGCAAATTTAGTATTTGTTCTACAAAGATAGGAATTATTTTAGATAAATAAGAATTTTGCCGTATCTTTGTAGCATGAAAAAAAGCATACTGATTACGGGTGCCAGTGGATTCATTGGCAGTTTCTTGGTAGAAGAGGCGCTGAAGCAGGGTTTTGAGACTTGGGCGGGGGTGCGAAAGTCTAGCAGCAAGAAGTACTTGCAGGATAAGCGTATCCATTTCATTGAGTTGGATTTCTCTGATTTGGACAGGCTCTGTGTCCAGGTTCGAGATAAGAACAAGAAACATGGAGGCCCTTGGGATGTGGTGTTGCATTGTGCTGGTGTGACCAAGTGCAAGAACACGGACGATTTTGAGAAATATAATTACGATGCTACCCGTAACCTGGTGCAGGCTCTCCGCGAAGAGGGCATGCGTCCCAAGCAGTTTGTGTATATCAGCTCTCTGAGTATCTTTGGCCCTATCCGTGAAAAGCCTGTAGGCCCCGATGCCAATGGCTTGCTGTATGCTCCTATATGTGAGACGGATACGCCTAAGCCTAATACCGCATATGGTAAGAGCAAGGCCAGGACCGAGCATTATCTGCGCATGCTTATTGATTACCCTTATCTGATTTTCCGTCCTACGGGTGTCTATGGCCCTCGTGAGCGTGATTATTTCCTCATGGCTAAGAGCATCAAGCAGCATGTGGATTTCAGTGTGGGATACCAGAAGCAGGAAATCACATTCATCTATGTAAAGGATTTGGTGCAGGCTATCTTCCTGGGTATCAATAAGGGCGTGGTGCAGCGCGAGTATTTTGTGAGCGATGGACATGTCTATGAGAGTCGCGCCTTCAGTGATTACATCCAGAAGGAATTAGGTGTTCAGGGCTTGCTGCGCATCAAGGCGCCATTATGGCTGCTCAAGTGTATCTGCTTTATTTCTGGAAAAATCTCTGGCCTGTTGGGTACGGTCAGCACACTGAATATGGACAAGTACCAGATCATGAAGCAGCGCAACTGGCAGTGCGACATAGAGCCTTTGCGTAAGGAACTGGGTTTTGAGCCTCAGTATGATTTGGAAAGAGGTGTAAAGGAAACGATTAAATGGTATAAGGAGGAAGGATGGCTATAACAAAAGAAAACATCAAAGCTTTCATTAAGAGTCTTTATGAGCGTGAACCGCATAAGAAGAAAGGACTTCTCTTGGTGGAATATGCTTCACTGGCTTATGGAACCATAACGGCTATCGTCATTGCTATTCTGGGTTCCGATTTGGTGAATCCTTATTATATGATAGAGGTGCGCATGACCTTGATTGGTGCTACAGCCTTGATGCTGTGGCTGTACCTGGCTTATCCTTGTCGCCTGACCATCCTGGCGCGTGTGGTCATGCAGTATCTCATGCTGATTTCCTGGTATTCAGAGACGTATGAGTTCAACCGGGTGTTTGATAATCTGGATTACTTGTTTGCCGGATGGGAGCAGTCCTTGTTTGGCTGTCAGCCTGCCATAGAGTTCAGTAAACTGCTGCATGGAAAATTCTGGAGTGAGCTTTTCAACCTGGGCTATTGGTCTTATTTCCCTATGATTGCCATTCTGGTCTTTTACAATTTCTTTGTAAAGCCACAGAATTTCCAGCGTGTAAGTTTTGTCATCATCTCTTCGTTCTTCTTGTATTATCTGGTATTCATTTTCTTGCCTGTGGCTGGTCCTCAGTTCTATTACCTGGCCATTGGTTATCCAGAAAAGGATCTTTATGAGATTGCGCAGCATGGTTTCCCTGCTTTGGGGGATTATTTCAATCATAATACGGCCTTATTGCCTGCTCCGGGTGATCCCGATGGTTTCTTCTTCCAGCGTGTGGCCGATGCACAGGCTGCCGGAGAGCGCCCTACGGCTGCGTTCCCAAGCTCGCATGTGGGTTGTTCTACGGTCATGATGATTCTGGCTTGGCAAACGGATAAGAAACTGTACACCTTCCTGACGCCTTTTTATGTGCTGCTGGTATGTGCCACCGTATATATCCAGGCACATTATGCCATCGATGCTATTGCTGGCTTTGCCACGGCTTGGGTGTTCTATTACATAAGTAACGAGTTCTTTCACTGCTTTACCGACAAGGCTCTCCCTTGGCGGCGTAAGGGTTCTTGCTGACTTTCCTGCACGGAGATGAGCATGCTTACCACCTGGGCATAGTTCTGTACGCCTTGTGGTATGTCGTTTCCTTTCAGATAAAGGTTATAGAGCCAGTCTTGTGCTGCATTGAGGACAGGATTCTTTCTGTCTTTCCATAGTTGCGCCAGTCGCTTTTCATCCTCCATCACTTCTGGGCGTACGGTGGCAAGCCATTTCTCGTAGTCTTCCTTATTGAATACCGCGCGCGCATTATTGGCCACATAGGCCAGGAGTCCATTGTAGGCGCTATAGCGTACCATTGGATTCTTGGACTGGGTGCAGATGTGGAATGCCCAGAAATTGGCCTCTGCCTCATTACTGATGCCTAAGAGATGGGAGAGCTCATGCGCATAGGTGAAAGGGTATTCTAAAGGTTCCAGACTCATGTTTACCTGACTTTCCGCAAAGAACGGACCCATATATCCCAGTACACCCACCTGATTGTAAAGCTCATTGAATAACAGCGTCTTGGGCTCTTGGAATGATTGTGGCTTTGTCAGTCCAAATCCGGGAGGCAGTTGGCTATAGATGGCCTTGATTTCTCTCCGTACCTCTTCTTTATTTAGGTTCTGTACGGGTAGATAGGCCGCGTTGAGGCTGTCCGTATAGGCTGTCAGGAACTTTTGGAAGGACTCCGGCGTGTATTCCGCCTCCTCTATCATCATGCGTTCATGGAAAGGGGTGCGGAAATAGGTGCAGCCCCAGCCCCAGTAAAACCACACGATGACCCATAGAAGGATTTCAATCTCACCTTTCAGTATGCTTTTCGCACCTTTCCTGCAGCACAGGCCGATGAGCGGGAAGAGCAGCAGCAAGGCACCGGTCAGGCACACCGTGATTTCTTCTAAAGACCAGGGGCAGAGGGAACTTAGGAATGACAGTCCCCAGGAGGTTGTGGGATAGATGTAGGTAGCATAGAACTCCCCGCCATCGGGTATGAAACGGATGGCGATGAGGCTAACCAGCAGGAAGCCCAGGATGGTGCGACGGGAGAATATGCTCATGAACGTGGTCCTTTTTCTTGAAAAGCGCCTGTCCAAATCTATTGAACAGGCGCGCATGTTGGTTGGTTAAGTTTTTGAATTGAGAGAGATTATCTTATTGCATTTTAGCCTTATATGCTAAGGCGTACATGCGCATTTGCTTGATCATGGCCAGCAGGCCGTTGCTGCGGGTTGGAGAAAGATGCTCTTTCAGTCCAATCTCAGGGATGAAATAGAGGTCGGCTTCCAGAATCTCATCAGGGGTATGACCAGAGAGTACCTTGATCAGCAGGGTCACAATGCCTTTTACTATCAGGGCATCGCTCTCTGCACTGAAGATCAGCTTGTCGTCTTCCTGGTCGCACTGGAGCCATACACGGCTCTGGCATCCATCAATCAGGTTCTGCTCTGTCTTGTATTTCTCATCCAGTGGCTCCTGCTCATTGCCTAAGTCTATCAAGAGCTGGTATCTGTCCATCCAGTCCTCTAGTTCAGAGAATTCCTCTATGATTTCATCTTGTATCTCATTGATTGTCTTCATACCTTCTTATTTTTCGTTGTAGATTACTTCCATGAGCACCTGTCCTACAACCTTGAGGGTGCTCTTGTCAATGTTGCTGATATTATCATTCACGGTATGCCAGATAGGGCCAAAGCTGCTCTGCTCGCAGGTTGGGTACTGTGGAATGATGTCAATGCATGGAATGCGCGCTACATTATTGATAGGCAAGTGGTCATCGGTAATGGCTCCACCTTCGCTCTTTGGGAAATAGGCACCCACGCCTAACTTGTGGGCTTTCTTCCATACCTTACTTACTATACCGCTGGCCATTTTCTGTGAGAAGTATTCCTTATAGAAGCGGGCATTGGCGTTTCCCACCATGTCCAGCAGGATACCAAAGCGTGCGTTATAGCCTTCGGTGTGTGGGCTGTGTGCCCAGTACTGTGAGCCTAAGCACCAGCTGTTCTCATCGTGCTTGCCGTTATACCACTGTGGGGTTCCATAGTCTTCCAGGTCAAAGCAGATAAGGTCAATGCCTACCTCTGTCTCTTGCAACTGCAGCTGACGGGCAAGCTCTACCATGATGCCTACACCGCTGGCTCCGTCATCGGCTCCATCGATAGGGGTGTGGTGGTTCTTCTCGTCAGGGTCGTTGTCGGCCCATGGGCGACTGTCCCAATGGGAGCAGATAATCACGCGCTTGCGAGCTTCGGGCTTGTAGCTGGCCACAATGTTTCGCATGTTCAGGGCAGTTCCATCCCATCCTCTCAGGGTGGCTTTCTGCTCGGTAACGGTAGCGCCAAACTCCTTGAACTTGGCTACTAGCCAGTCGCCACACTGCGTATGAGCAGTACTGTTTGGTACGCGTGGACCAAAATCACACTGTGCTTTCACATAGGCAAAGGCACTGTCTCCATTGAATTCAGGAGCCTTGATGTCTGTGTCCACCTCTTCTGGCTGGTTGGCTGTATTGGTACTGTTTCCACAAGCCACCAGAACGGTCAGGGCCAGTATAAATATGTATATTACCTTATATCTTTTCATAGTTCTTGTTGATGCTGATAGATTTGCATGATTCGCAGGAAATTGCCTCCCCAGATTTTCTGAATGGCTTCCTTGCTGTATCTTTCCAGGAGCAGCTGACGGGTGAATTGGGTCAGCTCACTGGCATTGGCGCAACCCGGAATACCACCGTCGCCATCAAAGTCGGTGCCTATGCCTACATGGTCTATACCCATAATGTTCACCATGTGGTTCAGGTGCTCTATGGCAGTCCGTATGTTGGCTTTTCCGTCTTTATCCAGGAAGTAAGGGTACAGGGTTACCTGTGCCACACCTCCCTTATGAGCCAAGGCTTTCAGCTGGTCGTCGGTCAGGTTGCGGGTATGGTCGCATAAGGCTCTGGCGCTGGAATGGGTGCATACAATAGGTAGTCTGCTGATTTCCAATGCGTCGTAGAAGCTGCGCTCATGAGCATGCGACAGGTCCACCATCATGCCCAAACGGTTCATCTCCTGAATGACTTTCTCTCCAAAGGCACTCACGCCACCATGCTCTTCCTTACCACGGTGAGAGTCGCAGATGTCGTTGTCGCCATTATGGCAAAGGGTCATATAGGCCACACCCCTCTTGCGGAAGTGCTCCAGGTTACTGATGTCCTTACCTATGGCATAACCATTCTCTATACCCATGACGATAGCCTTCTTTCCCTGCGCCTTAAGCAGGGCAATGTCCTGAGGTGTACGTGCCAGCTCCACAGCCGTGCAGTTGCGCGCCACCATCTCCTCTATTTCCGTGAGTATGCGGTTTGCTTTGGCAGTGGCAGCCTCCAGGCCTTCGGGGGTACGTTCCTGCTGTTCCAGGTAAGCCACCATGCAGGTAGCGTCTAATCTACCCTCGGTCATCTTGTGCAAGTCCACCAAGATGCGTGGATCCCGCTGGTGGAACTGTATCTTCTGGTCAAAGAACATCGGGGTATCACAGTGTGAGTCCAGTGTGATGACCTCCTGGTGTATCTCCTTGACCTCATGGAACAGGGCAGCCTCCCGGGTGAGCCATTGGAAGAGCGGCATCATGCAGTCGTCGCCCACTGCCTCAAAGCATTCCGGATGCCACTGTACACCCAGGATAGCCTTTTGCTCTGTAGATTCC
Source organism: Bacteroidales bacterium (assembly GCA_030523705.1). Taxonomy (GTDB): domain Bacteria; phylum Bacteroidota; class Bacteroidia; order Bacteroidales; family Bacteroidaceae; genus Minthousia. Next base: position 1,641 of record JAUNHZ010000044.1, on the reverse strand, counting down.
ACCGCCTCTATGATGCCATCCGATGAGGTAGCGCACACCCTCAGGTGTGGTCCAGCCTCCTTAACGGCCTGATGGTGGAAGGAGTTCACGGCCAGCTGGGTAGTCTGCATAACCTGGGAAATCAGGGAGTCAGGCTCCAGCTGTACCCAGTGCGATGCGTAGCCACGGTCCAGCTCCTGCGAGTGTTTCAGGAATTTCTCCCCTGCAGGAGTGGCTTGTGAATAGATATCTTGATACAGTGAGCCTCCTAATGCTGCTGCCAGCACTTGAATGCCCCTGCAAATGCCTAAGATGGGAATCTGACGGTCAAAAGCCAGACGAACCAGCAGCAGCTCTGCCAAATCCCTTTTGGGATTGATGCCATGCAGCTCACGCACAGGCTCCTCGTCCAGGAACAGGGGGTTCAGGTCTGCGCCTCCGGTGAAGAGTATGCCATCCAGGGTATTCAGTACGGACACCAGTGCGTCTTTATCCTGGGTAGGCGGAAGAATGACCGGGGTACCGCCAGCCTTGAGTACAGAGTTATAGTACGTCTCAGCTAAGGTGCAGTCGCCCTCCCTGAAATTCCCCGTCAGACCTATCACCGGCTGTCTCTTAAAGCCCGGAAAGTCCTTGTGAATGTCTTGATATGTCTTTTGCCAGTCAAACTGTGCCATCAGAACTTGTATTTTCTATTTGGATTTTTAGGGAACCATCCCTTGCGTACACGCTCTTCCTGGTCGAATATCTCTTTAATGGTCCAGAAAGAGGAGAAGGCTATCACACCCAGCAGGGCAGCCCAGAACGTGTCGGCCACCAGCAGCGATGCGCCGCCCGTCACTATGCCTAGGATAAGGAAAATCCACCAGCAACGGGTACCCCAGTAGTATTCAGCCTTTATGACAATAGGATGAAAAAGACCGATGATCAGGAATGTGGAAATTCCTATCAGCAGTCCTTCCCAGTTCAGTGCTAACCCCTCCATTAATCCTCGTCGTCTAAGGAGATGTTCTTAAGCTGAATCTGCTCAATAGGAATCTCACGCTTGATGCTCTGGTCCAGGGAGATGAGTGTCTCTGTAGAGATTACGCCAGGGATTTGCTGAATCTTGTTGTTCAGCAGGTCCATCAGGTGCTCGTTGTCCTTAGAGTACAGCTTGGTAAGCATGGTGTAAGGTCCAGTAGTAAAATGGCACTCAATAATCTCATTGATATTTTTCAGCTTCTTCACTACATCCTTATACATAGAGCCCTTTTCCAAGCGGATTCCCACATAGGTACAGGTGTTAAAACCTAAGCTCTTAGGGTTTACATGGTAGCCAGAGCCCACAATCACGCCCATCTCAATCAGGCGTTGTACACGCTGGTGGATGGCAGCGCGTGAAACACCACATTCAGCAGCTACATCCTTGAAAGGAATACGTGCATTGGCAGAGATAATGCTTAAAATTTTGAGATCAAGTTTGTCAATTCTTTCCATATTTATTATTAGGTCTTATAATGTCATAATATCAAAAAGTAAGCAAATATAGTGAATTTTTTGTAACAAACAGACATTTTGTTGGAAAATATACAAAAAAAGCACCGGATTTAAGAAATCCGATGCTTTTTTATCCTCAAATCCGCAAGTAAACTTCAAAAGGACTCTTTGAAGCCGAAGAGT
>JAUNHZ010000043.1 GCA_030523705.1 Bacteroidales bacterium | reverse complement strand
GAAGTAGCCTCACGCTGGAAGGTAGTCTCAAACAGATAACCAGAACCAATACCGATACCCAATGCCAAAGTACGCTCCAATGCCTTACCTGTAGCATCCTGATAAACAGCGTATGAAGAGTTCAAGCCACGGCCTTCCAAGAACATGGTACGGAGTGAAGTACCAGAACCCTTAGGAGCTACCATGATTACATCGATGTCCTTCTGAGGAACACAACCTGTTCTGTCGTTCCAGGTGATAGCAAAGCCATGAGAGAAATACAGTGCGTTACCTGGCTGCAGGCACTTCTGCAAAGTTGGCCATACGCTCATCACAGCTGCATCAGACAACAGACACATAACGATAGTACCCTTGGTTGCAGCCTCCTCGATAGAGAACAAGGTCTCACCTGGCACCCAACCATCGGCGATAGCCTTCTCATAGGTCTTACCCTGACGCTGGCCAACAATGACGTTGAAACCGTTATCACGCAGGTTACAAGCCTGACCTGGGCCCTGTACACCATAACCAATCACTGCGATAGTCTCGTTCTTCAATACCTCACGAGCCTTTTCCAATGGAAACTCTTCACGGGTCATTACTTCTTCAATGACACCACCAAAATTTAATTTTGCCATTTTTCTTTTTCTATTTAGTTGTTTACTTGAATCTTAACATAGAGCGGCAGCACTCGGTCTCCCCTTCTGGGATTTCCTTGGTGATGCGCACCTCGTATTCATTCTCTCCGGTCTGCTCCATATAGAAACGGAGCATGTCACCATAATAGCTCTCTGCCACATAGGCTATCTCAAAGCGGGTGAGCATCTTGTCTTTATAGAAGTCCAGCGGGAACTGATCCAGCACATGCTCAATGTATTTAATGGAATTCACATGCCCATTCACGTCTACATCGCAGTACGATGCCTTATGGGTTGCCACGCAAGGGGCTTCCTTGGACATCTTTACCCTACCTGGCTTGGCTATAGGACACGTTCTTCCGGACTCTGCCCAGTTCACGATGGTACCCTCCTTGATGTCCAGCAAGTTGGTAGGCTGGCGACTCTCAGTGTCTATCAGTGCCCAGATGGAACGGCCATAGCCTAACACTTTCCCATCGCTAGCCTCTACCTTGAAGTTTCGGTTGGTGAAGAAGCGCATGGCAGATTCAACCCACGTCTCCACATAGAACTCCTCGTAACGACGGGGCATGTCCTCCATCTCTATCACAAGACGGGACAATACCCAGGTCTTATTCACGGCATTCAGGTAGCGCATGCCAAAACCACGGTCGCTGCTATGGAAATCGGCTGCATTCAGCAAGTGGTTTCCCAGATGGCCCATGAACAGCTTGCAGTTCACATCGCAATGGAAAGGCTCTGCCACATTCTTATATCGGCCTATCTTGCCCCACTGGGCCAGCAGTTCTTCAAATGTCTTCTCCATACACTATTCTGTTTTCTGTTCTGCTGCACGCTTGGTGAGATACTGATCCAGACGTTCAATGCACGACTTAGTTACCGCAATTCTTCCGGAACGAACAAACTGGAGCACGCAACCCAGTGCATTCAGCTGGTTGAAGTGGCTCATCACATCATCGGTAATGCCAGTCTTCTCCACAATAGTAAAGGTAGTATTCACCTCTACAATCTGCGCATCGAACCTGCGGACTATACGACTGATTTCCGGATTGGCCAGCACCATAGGCGTAGACAGTTTGAGCAATGAAGTTTCCAGAATAAAAATCTCATCGTCTACAAAACAATTGGCCTGCAGCACGTCAATCTTCTTCTCTATCTGCTTCACCAACATCTCTGCCATTTCCTGCTTGCAATAGCAAGTAATGGTATATTTATGGACTCCCGGCGTAGAGGATGAACACACGTTCAAGCTCTCGATGTTCACCTGGCGACGAGTAAACACAGCAGTAATCTGATTCAGGATACCCGCATAGTTCTCTGAATAGATAATCAAGGTATAGAGGGTCAAGCCATCGTGCTTGAGCAATGCTCCCTCATGACCTGGCGTAGATGGACGTGCTACCGCATTGCGCTTGAAGGTCTCACGCTGCTCGCCTGCCATATCATCTTCATCTAATGTAGCCAAGCGTTCACGAGCCAGATTCTTCTCGTATGAATTATAATCTATGGCAGCAGCTGCACGTACAGCCTCCTCCAATTCATTTAACTTTTTCTCCATTACTTAACCTCCAATAACATTTCATCAACATTTCCTCCAGGAGGGGTCATCGGAAGGATATTATCCTCTTCCTTCACAGCTACCTGCAACAGGAATGGGCCTTCGGTATCAAGCATCTCACGAATAGCCTCATCCAGATCCTCTCTCTCCACCACAGTCCTACAAGGAATACCGTATCCTTTGGCTATCAGCTCATAATCCGGATTGGTCATCGGTGTGAAAGAATATCTCTTATTAAAGAACATATACTGCCACTGACGCACATTTCCCAGGAAGTTATTGTTTAACAGAATCATCTTCACCGGAATCTGATGCTCCATGATGCAGCCAAATTCCTGGATGGTCATCTGCAAGCCACCATCGCCTGCAAACATACACACGGTACGGTCTGGTGCGCCATAACAAGCACCCATAGCTGCAGGAATACCAAAGCCCATGGTACCGCAACCGCCCGAAGTTACAACTGAGCGTGGCTTGGTGAACTTGAAATACCGACAGGCAAACATCTGGTTCTGACCCACATCAGTTACCATAATAGCCTCATTATTTGCGGCTTCGGATACCTTACGAACCACCTCACCCATGAGGATTGGTCCCTCGGTAGGATGCAAGGCTGCTTCAATTACCTTATACTGCTCTTTCTCCTGGTATGGAGCAAAACCAGCTATCCATGCATCGTGCTTAGCTGGATCTACCAGCATAGCTATATCGGAGAGCGTCTGCTTGCAGTCGCCTAAAACCGGCAAATCTACCTTCACATTCTTGTCAACCTCGGATGGGTCTATCTCCAGATGGATAATCTTAGCCTGTTTAGCATAGGTCTCCAAATTACCCGTCACACGGTCGTCGAAACGCATACCCACAGCGATGAGCAAATCGCACTGATTAGTCATCACGTTAGGAGCCAGATTTCCGTGCATACCTAAACGACCCATATTCAATGGGTGATCCGAAGGGGCGGCAGAAAGGCCCAGGAACGTAGTGGCAAAAGGAATCTGTGCTTTCTCACATAAAGCCAGGAGTTCCTGGTTTGCACCAGCCAGCTCTACACCCTGACCTACCAGCATGAAAGGCTTCACGCTCTCGTTGATCATCTGAGCGGCTTTCTCCACTACAGCCAGTTCGCACTGTGGCACAGGCTTGTAGGAACGAATGAAGTCCACTACTTGTGGTTCATAGTCTATCATGGCAGTCTGCGCGTTCTTGGTGAAATCCAAGACCACTGGGCCTGGGCGACCAGACTTAGCAATATAGAATGCTCGAGCCACTGCCCATGCTATATCCTCGGCACGACGAATCTGATAGTTCCACTTGGAAATAGGCTGTGTTACACCTACTACATCCACCTCCTGGAACGCATCGGTACCCAACATGGCAGCACCTACCTGGCCACAAATGACAACCAATGGTGTAGAGTCTATCATGGCATCGGCAATACCCGTAATGGTATTCATGGCACCAGGACCAGAGGTTACCATCACGCAACCCACCTTTCCACTCACACGAGCGTAACCCTGTGCTGCATGAACCGCTCCCTGCTCATGACGAACCAAGACATGGTTCAATGTATTTTTATGATCGTACAAAGCATCGTAAGTAGGCATGATGGCTCCACCCGGATAGCCAAAGAGGACATCCACGCCTTCATACTCCAGACTTCTCATTAATGCTTCTGCACCTGAAATTTTTTCCATAATCAGTCAATTATACGTACGCCGCCCTTATCGGCACTTGATACACTCTGCGCATAGGCACGCAAAGACTTACTTACAACACGATTACGCTTCAATGGCTGCTGAGGGCGAGCGGCGAGCTCTTCATCGCTCAGGCGTACATTGATGGAACGATTAGGGATATCAATCTCGATGATATCACCATCTACAATCTTTCCAATATTACCTCCCGCAGCTGCTTCAGGTGAAATATGACCTACGGACAGGCCTGAGGTTCCGCCAGAGAAACGGCCATCGGTAATCAAAGCACACTCTTTACCCATGTGCATGCTCTTGATATATGAGGTTGGATAGAGCATCTCCTGCATACCTGGACCGCCCTTAGGACCTTCGTGGGTAATCACTACTACATCACCCTTCTTTACCTTACCACCAAGAATACCCTCGCAGGCATCTTCCTGGCTGTCGAATACCACAGCAGGACCTGCAAACTTCCAGATGCTCTCATCTACACCGGCAGTCTTTACTACGCAACCATCCTGGGCAATGTTTCCAAACAAGATAGCCATACCACCATCCTTGGTGTACGCATGCTCTATATCACGGATACAGCCATTTTCACGATCCGTATCCAAAGTTTCATAATTCGTCTGCTGTGCACCTAATTTGTTGCAGAATACCCCTGCAGGAGCACTGCTGTAAATGCGTACAGCCTCTGGATCCACCTCTGCCTTCAGGATAGAGTACTTATCGATATCCTCGGCCAAAGTAGCACCATTCACACGTTTTACACTAGTATCCAAAAGGCCTCCCTTAGCCAATTCACCCAGCAAGCCCATCATACCTCCGGCACGGCCGCACTCCTGTACGCTGTATTTCTGTGAGTTTGGAGCCAGCTTGCAAAGGAAAGGAGTCTTGCGACTCAACGCATCGATGTCTGCCATGGTGAAATCTACACCTGCTTCCTGAGCTACAGCCAGCAAGTGAAGCACTGTATTGGTAGACGCACCCATGGCAATATCCAGGGTCATGGCATTCAGGAATGCAGCACGGGTAGCAATGCTACGAGGAAGAACACTATCATCGCCATCCTCGTAATAAGCCATAGCATTCTTCACAATCTGACGTGCAGCTGCCTTCATGAGCTCCACACGGTTCACATGAGTAGCCAAGATAGTACCATTACCCGGCAAGCTCAAGCCAATAGCCTCGGTAAGGTTGTTCATACTATTTGCAGTGAACATACCAGAGCAGCAGCCACAGCCAGGGCATGCACGATTCTCAATCTCTGCCAGTTCTTCATCGCTTACGGTAGGGTCTGCACCCTTGACCATGGCACCCACCAAGTCCAGGTTTTCCCCCTTGAACTTGCCAGCCTCCATAGGGCCACCACTCACAAAGACTGCAGGAATGTTCAAACGCATGGCAGCCATGAGCATACCCGGAGTGATCTTGTCGCAGTTAGACACGCAGATCATGGCATCAGCCTTATGGGCATTACACATATACTCTACAGAGTCTGCAATAATATCACGTGATGGAAGTGAATACAGCATACCATCGTGACCCATAGCAATACCATCGTCAATAGCAATAGTATTAAACTCTGCTGCATAGCAGCCCATCTTCTCAATCTCGGCCTTGATAATCTGTCCTGCCTCATGCAGATGGGTATGACCAGGTACGAACTGAGTGAAAGAGTTCACAATGGCAATGATAGGCTTGCCAAACTGCTCACGCTTCATACCATTTGCCACCCACAACGCTCTGGCACCCGCCATTCTACGTCCTTCTGTGCAGACAGCACTTCTCAATGGATTCTTCATATTTCTTTCTAATCTTATTTCAATCAAAAAGCCTCTCTCAGCGTTAGTGAGAAAGGCTTGCCAGCTAATTTTGTTTTTGGTATCAAGAGCACATACAGCCTTCCTCACTTGATGTTTTAATCACCAGGCGAATGACACTTAGACTAATGACTGTTATGGCTTGAAAATGAAGCATACTCTCTTTACCTTTTTAAAAACGATGCAAATTTAACCTTTCTTTTGGTAATAGACAAGCAAAATCCACTTAAAAATGCAAAAACACTACAAATTATAAGAAAATACCGCCCGTATGCTTATAATTTTAAAATTTACCCCCCATTTATCGTTACAAATAAAAAGGAACCACACGGATAATCCGTGAGGTTCCTTTTCTATTTTCTGATTTCTCTTTTACAAAGAATGTACTATCTCCATCAACTGTTCACCCATGCCAATGGTATAGCCTTGTGAAACAAATACCACACGACCATCGGTATTAGCGATTACCACGATAGGAAGTTGCTTCGCGTTAGAAAGCTTAGCAGCTGTAGCCAATGTCTGTTGGATGGCAGCATCCTTATCCATACCCCAGGTAATGGTCTTAGGCAGACCTGGGAAATCCTGCAGGCGGAACTTGGCCAAGCCTTCCTTGTCTGGGAATACGAAGAGAATAGGCAGTGCATTGGCCTCAAACTCGTTCTTCAAAGCTGCAATATCACGGAGGACATGGTTGGTTGGCTCTTCGTTTACGCCTAATACAGCACAAACATACCAGCCATTCTTAGCCAGCTCTGAAACCTTCTGTGCTGCGGCATCGGTATCTTCTACCTTCTTGTCCTTCTCGTTCAAGACAAGTGGCTTGAATTCAAGATTTCCCTCTACCTGGCCAATAACCTCCAAGCCAGCTTTCTGCTTGCGCATCTGGAGCTCAATCTTAGTGTCCTTATTCTCTTCTACATTAAAGAATACTACATGAGTAAGGATAGAACCATCGCGCAAACGACTACCGCTGGTGAGCATGTAATAACCGGTATCCAACTTCAAACCCTTCTTGAGCATGTTCTCATAGTCAGAACCACCGCCCATATCTACATCGCCTTCAGCAAAGCTCAGCAAGTTAAAGGTACCATTCTCAAACTTACTGATGGTGAAGTGGTTATAGTAGCGTGGATTTGGATTCTCCTTAGTAGGCTCATAGGTAGCAAATACGGTACCCTTAGACTGTACGGCTGGAGCACCCTTCTCAAAGTCGGCATCCTGCCAGTTTCCACCTTCCATGTACTGTGCCTTACCGGTAACAGGGTCCAGACGGGCTGGCACACCCAAGCTGCGCAATACAGACACGAAGAAGATGCCACGGCTACGGGTATCTGAAACACGGCTCTTCCATACACCTGCAGGAGAGACTGGAACGCTGGTGACATTCAGGTCATCGTTCACAGTGATGTTCTCCTTTACCCATTTCACCAGGTTACTTGGAACGGCAAACTCTGCCTTCTGCTCTGCGGTAAATGCCTGCTGGAAGAAATCCTTATAGGTAGTCAGTGCCTCCAGCTCTACGCGTGGGCACAATACATATTCGTGATAAACAACAGCATCCAGACCTTCCTGTCGGATGGTAGTCTTGCTGTGAGACTCCAGAATCTCCTGAGGAACATCGCGCAAGTCTTTCTGAGTCAGTGTCTTGAGCAGGGCGATAGCCTCAGCCTTATCGCTTGCACCCTTCAGGAAGCCTATGATGGACGCATGATTACCACGCGCACTCTCCAGCATCTTAGGTACTACAGTGGTATCCATCTGATTATCCAAGCACCACTGAATAGCCTTCTCATGATTAAACATAGTAGCCACATAAGCATTGCGGATAGAGTCCTCACGAGCCATGAGTCTGTCGTTCTCTGCACGTTGCTCTGGAGTAACCTCTGGCTCATTGAAATTCTCAGGAGGAGGAACAATGTCGAAATCTACAGCATAACCTTCCTTCTCGGTCTTATCCAACTTGATGGTCTTGGTAGTCTCCTTTCCAAAAGAAAGTTTGTCGTAACCCCACTTGCCATCCTTGTTCACCCATACCAGCATATCACCTAAACCACTGGTCAGGAATGTCTTACCTTCCTCATCGGTGTATTTGGTGGCAACTGTATAAAATTCTGCGTAGTTATATACCTTGAACTCCACCTCTGCATTTGGCACTGGCTTACCAGCAGCATCTACCACCTGCAGGTCCATGCGAGCAGACTTGGCGTAATTATCAATAACGTTAATCTCTGTGAAGTTTGGCTTGCGAAGCATGATTTCCTCGGCACCGTTATAATTACCAAACACCTTGGTGTGCATCATCATACCACGAGATGCAGGAGCGTTAAACCAGCCTAAATCCAGCACTGGCTCTGGCTCACAGGCACCCAAGAAATGCCATCCGCCATCTACCCATGCCTCTACCCATGCGTGATTGTCATCGGTATGAGCCCAGCGTGGAGTATAGACCTGACGAGCTGGGATACCTACAGAACGGAGGGCTGCCACACAGAAGGTAGACTCCTCGCCACAACGGCCAAATGCGGTACGTACAGACTGTAATGGAGAACTGGTACGTCCATCACTAGGCGTATAGACCACCTTCTCATGGCACCAGTGGTTTACCTCTACGATAGCCTCCATGAGCGACAGATTCTTTACGCGGTCCTTCAATTCCTCGAAGAACACCTTTCTGGAATCATCCAGAGGCTCATTATTTACACGGATAGGAAGCACGAAGAAACGGATCAGAGACTCATCCAGGTCCTTTCCCCAAGGCATTTCCTCAACAGCCTGCTTGGTTAGGCGGACATTCTCCAGGAAATAGTCGCCTGTCTTGTCCACGATATCGCTCTGTGGCAGATACGCATAGAGGAACGACAGTGCCTCCTTCTCATAAGTTGTCAGATTTTCACGATTCAAGACCTCAAAGAAATCACCATTTGGCAACAATTGCTGCTTCTGTTCAAGATCTTTCTGCACTTGTTCAAAATAAGCCTTATCGGAAATGAAATGACTTTCACCGGTACAAGCAGTTAGAACAAACAACAGTGAAAAAATAGCTAGAAATGTTTTTTTCATTCTGGTTATAATTTTAATAGGTTTTGCGTACAAAAATAGCACTTTTATTGGTTATGGCCAAAAAAATAGCTACCTTTGCCCAAACTTAACTAAAAATCTAATAACGAAAATCGAAAAAAATATGGCAAAGTTCTCAGAAAAAATCGGTTACGCCCTGGGCGATGCAGCTGCAGGCGGTATTACATGGAAAGTGATGAGTATTGCATTCCCTTTCTTCTTCACAAACATTTATGGTCTGACATTGGCTGATACAGCTGCACTTATGCTGCTGGCCCGCATGTTCGACGTGGTAACCGACCCATTGATGGGCTCACTTGCTGACCGTACCCAGTCTCGTTGGGGAACCTATCGCCCTTGGCTGATCTTTGGTGCTATTCCTCTGGGTCTTATCTTTGCCCTGTTGCTCTATACTCCTGACCTGGGCCCTACCGGAAAGCGTATCTGGGCTTACGGTTTCTATCTGCTCATGATGGTGGTCTACACCGCAGTGAACGTGCCTTATGGCTCTCTGCTGGGTGTAATGACCGACGATGATAACGAGAAGAACGAGTTCTCTTCTTACCGTATGGTAGGTGCTTACGCTATGGGATTCGTTACGTTGCTTTCTTTCCCTTACCTGCAGAAGTTCATTGGTGGCTCTGATGCTCACCAGTATGCTGTTATCGGTGCCAGCTTAGGTGGTGTAGCTGCAATCATGACAATGGCTTGTGGCTTCCTGACTAAGGAGCGCCTGAAACCAGTACGTGCAGAGAAGTTCAGTTTCAAACCTTTTGGTGACCTGTTCAAGAATGTGCCATGGATTTACCTGACACTGGTAGGTATCTGCACCAACTTCTTCAACGGCTTCCGTTATGCGGCTGCAGCTTATATGTTCTCTTACTGTCTGGGTGGCGATGTTACCGTTCCTGGTTTGATCATCAATTATACCGTCTTCATGACCTTTGGTGAGGTAGTCTGCATGATTGCCGGTGGTCTGTCACCTAAGTTCACCGTGTGGGCTGGCTCTAAGAAAAAGGCATTCACCTATTCAGGCATCATCTGTCTGGTGACCTCTATATTGTTCTTCTTCATTCCTATGGATCCTGCCTATATCTGGGTCATGATTGGATTCGTGGTGCTGACCTCTATCGGTATCGGTATCTATTCTCCACTGTTGTGGTCCATGTATGCCGATGTAGCTGATTACGCTACCGAGAAGAACGGAACTTCATCTACCGGTTTGATTTTCTCATCTGGTACCATGTCTCAGAAGTTTGGTTCAGCAATCTCTGGTGCACTCATCACCCTATTCTTGGGTTGGGCTGGTTTGCATACTCCAGAAGGTGCTGCAGAGCCAATCATCGCTGCTGGATCTGAGGAGAGCGTACGCACCATGGTATGGGCATTGTTCTCTATCATCCCTGCTGCCATTGCAGTCATCATGCTGTTCTTGGTTTACAAGTATCCTATCAAGAAATAAGCATTGTGAGTGAACACTATTTATCTAAAACAAATATATGAACTTAAAAGAAAATTTACCTTGGGTAGAACGTCCAGAAGGATGTACAGAAGTACTCTGGCGTGACCCTAAGAACCCTATTATTGACCGCTATAGCATTCCTTGCTCTAACAGTATATTCAATAGTGCTATTGTTCCTTATGGCGATGGTTTCGCAGGTGTATTCCGTTGCGACAACCGCGCTGTACAGATGAATATCTTCGCTGGTTTCAGTAAGGATGGTATCCACTGGGATATCAACCACGAGCCTATTGAGTTTGAGTGTGGTAACACCGACATGATTGACAGCACCTATAAGTATGACCCACGCGTGACCTGGATTGAGGATCGCTATTGGATTACTTGGTGTAATGGTTATAAGGGACAGCCTACCATTGGTATTGGCTATACCTTCGATTTCAAGACTTTCTATCAGTGTGAGAACGCATTCCTGCCATTCAACCGTAACGGTGTGCTCTTCCCAGAGAAGATTAATGGTATGTACGCCATGCTGAGCCGTCCATCAGACAGTGGTCACACTCCTTTCGGCGATATCTACCTGAGCTACTCACCAGACATGAAGTTCTGGGGTAACCACCGTTTGGTCATGCGCCCTACTCCATTTGACATTAGTGCATGGCAGTGTCTGAAGATTGGTGCCGGACCTATTCCTATCCGTACCGACGAAGGCTGGCTGCTGTTCTACCATGGCGTAATTGGTACTTGCAACGGTTACCGTTATTCTATGGGTGCAGCCCTTCTGGACTTGAACGATCCATCAAAGGTATTGTACCGCACCCAGTCTTACCTGTTGGCTCCAGCAGAAATCTATGAGTTGACCGGTGATGTTCCTGGCGTGGTATTCCCATGTACAGCCCTGACCGATGGCGACCGTGTCATCATCTATTATGGATGTGCCGATACCCACGTAGGTGCCGCTTATGGTCACTTGAGTGAAATCTTGGATTTCGTAAAGCGGAACTCTTACTTGGAGAAAGAATAAAAAACAAATAACACAAAAAGCGGAGCCCTACATAAAGAGCTCCGCTTTTTGTATGTATGTACTTGCTTACTTTACCAAACCAATGGCCTTGTCAAACTCAGCCCAGTGTTCTGGAGTCATAGATTCTGGAGTGAACAGACAAACACCTGCAGCACCAGCCTTTACAGAAGTTGACACAGCTTCTTCTATCTCAGAAGGAATCAAGCCAGAGTTCTCTGGATCTACCAAGCTAGCCTTGTTCTGCCAGTCGCGACAGATGAACAAACCGCTATAGACAGGCTTGTCTGTTGACTTCACCTCTTCCTCGGTAACCTCACCTACCCATGCAGCTGGTTTCAAATAGAAGTCGTTATAGTTCATTGGGAAGAATACATCTACATTCCACTTGTTCCACTGCTGGCGAACCATCTTCTCTGCATAGCTTGCAGGACCAGGGAATACATCGGCGCTGATAGGCTTACCCTTAGCGTGTACAGCCTCAGCAATCTTATTTACCAAGTTAGTTACGTTATCGCAACGGAACTGAGCCCATTCCTGGATAGTAGCAGGATCAACACCCTCGGCAATCTTAGCCTTGATGTCAATGCCAGTCTTCTCCTTGAAATCAGCTACACAGTCGTCGCAGTAGCAATAGTCAGCACCTGGATACTCATGTACATGACCCTCTGCATCACGCCATTCATGATCAATCTGGCCTTTGTACTTATCCCACAGACCTTCTGAAAGGATAACGTCGGCATAACGGATGTAGTCCAGCTGTACATAATCTACTTCTGGCATCTCAGCCACCTGGGTGTACTTGCCTACCAGATAGTCGATAACAGCAGGGTTATGAGGGTCAACGGTAGAATAATAAGTCACATAGGCACGGTCCTCTGGAACATAAGCCGACTTACCCAGACGGTTTACTGTGTACCAGGTAGAATCACAGTTGGCCTGCAATGATGATGGAACCCAAGCATGGAACTCCAAGCCAACCTCATGAGCAATCTGACCACAAAGTTTAATCTGATCCATGGTCTTCTCCTCAGCAAAACCACCGTTCTCTACGCAGACACCTACCACGCCGTGCTCTTTCCACATTTGGAACTGAGCCTTCAGGCTATCTGGAGAAACACGGTTCTGGTCCCACTTGTACCAAGCATAAGCCTTTACGTCTGGTGTCACTTCTGTCTTCTGCTGCTGGCAAGCCACGAAAGCAAACATTACTGCCAGCGCTAATAAAATCTTCTTCATCTGTATTTAGGTTTTTGTTATTTCTTTTCTCTTCTCCACAAGTAACCATCCTCATCAATAGAGATGATGCGGCCATCAGGCAGAGTGGCAATGATTTCGTACTTGTTAGCTGTAGCCTCTACTTTCAGTATGCTACCCTTAGGCAAGGCCTTGATTTCTGCATCTACCAACTTGAACTGCTCTGTCTTATTAAAGTAAGTGCCAGTCTTCTCGAACTGCTCTTCCTGTGCATAGAACATAGCCCACAGCAAGCGCTCAATAGGACGGTCTGCAGGGTACTTGAAAGTCTCTGTATCCTGACCTACCATCTTATCAGAGAGATAGATATAGCCCCAGCGCTCTGGCATGTGCATGGCAATCATACCGGTAGGGCCCCAGGTCCAGTTGTCCTCTGGCAAGAACTTGCCGTTGGCATCCTTCTTTCTGGATTCATGACCACGCTTGTCGGAAACGGTCTGCCACTCTACACGAGAGAAGCCCAGACGCATGTAGTTTCCTGCCTTATAGTAGTTGTCAAACTCTGCAGCCAATGCCTCTTTTGGAATGGCAATCTCCACGGTCCAGCCCTGGTCCTTATCCTTAGACTTGTTCAGCGTACCATTTACATGAGTAGCCAACTTCATTCCTGGGCAGTCCCACGCAAAAGTCACGAACGCACGCTGCTTGGCACGGTATGGACGCTGCACAAACAGGTCGAACACTGTACCCAGCGCATTGGTCTCAATCTCAAAGTAGTTGTGGCCATCGCCATCTGGATCGATGAACACCTCAAAGTCATGATTATAGTAGATGATGGTATCACGCTGTACCAAATCCGCCCACACACTAGGTTCCTCCAGTTCTGCACCAATGTACAGATAATTCTCATCCCAAAGCATCTTAGCCTGGGTATTGAAACGTGGGGTTGGGAATCCCTCACCGCTGATGTCCACGAAAGACTCGGTGAAAGGAGCTTTCTTCCATGCAGCTTCATCCAACTTACCATCAATGTTCATGGTCTCTGCTGTCTTATACACCACATAACCATATGGATCAGTCAGAAAACGCTTGTACTTTTCTGTAATGTTCTGGGCTGTAGCTGTTACACTTACGCCGAGCAGCAATGCTGCTGTCAATAGATTCTTTATCATTCGTTTTTAAGTTTTTTCGGTTTAGTTAGCTGTAATGACCTGGCCTTCGCCTCTATACAGTTTGATTGGGCCATCAAGCAGAACGGCAATCACGGTAATCTGCTCATCTTGTACCTCTTCTGGAACATCAATATAGACAATACCTGGAACCTCGTTCCAATACAGTTTATTGAATACCTTGAAATCCAGCATAGAGCCGTTTCCTACTACCCACACGCGGTTTACCTTATTGGCAATTCCCTTCAGTTCAATAGGGCCATTAGGTTTGTTAGGCAGATAGAGATACAGGATATCGCCCTCTGGATTCAAGGCAGTGTATCCACCACGGAAATGCTCACCAGGAATACCTGCACGGGTATCATAGATGGCCTCTGCATGCTTCTTGGTCCAACGGCCAAACTCTTTCAGGATATCTACTTCTTCCTTAGGAATGGTACCGTCGGCTTTAGGACCGAAGTCCAGCAACATGTTTCCACCCATGCTGATGCAGTCCACGAACGAGCGGAGCAACTGCTGTGGAGTCTTGAAGTTCTTGTCGGTAGGCTGCCATCCCCATGAGTCGTTCATGGTATAGCACAGTTCCCAGTAAGGTGCATTAGGACGAACCACTGGGACACCCTGCTCTGGAGTGGCATAGTCGCCATACCCCTGGATACGTGAGTTGACAATCACATTAGGGTTCTTGCCACGAAGCAGTTCAATGATACCCTTAGAGTTCCAGTCCTCGGCACTCTGCTCCCAGTCGCCATCAAACCAGTAGAGGTCTGGCTTATACTGGGTATTCAGCTCATCCAGCTGAGCGAAGTTAAACTTACAGAAAGACTGCCATCTTGATGGATCTTCCTTGATATTATAGCGTTGTTCTGTTTTGGTCTTGTTAGGATAATCGTCTCTACTCCAGTCCAACAGAGAGTAATAGAGACCTAAATGCAGATTGTCGCGTTTCTTGACTTCCTCTACAAAAGGAGTAATCAAATCTTTCTTGGCTGCGCAAGTCTTCTTGGTACTGTGAAGTCCCACCTTTGTATCCCACAGTGCCACACCATCGTGATGCTTGGTTGTAATAACGGTATATCGAGCACCACTCTGCTCAATCAGGTCAACCCACTCCTTTGGGTTATACTTGCTGGCATTGAACCCTTTCTCCTGTTTATAATACTCATCGAAAGGCAGGTAGTTGTTATAGAATGACCAGCTTTCTGATACACCCCTTACAGCATAGATTCCCCAATGAATGAATATACCCAGTTTGGCTTTTCCAAACCATTCCATGCGAGCGTTATAGGCCTCAGGCGTTTCCCCGGTAAGGGCCGACTGAGCCAGGGATGGCAGCATACATCCTGCCACCAACAGTAGACAAAGAGTTCGTTTTAGGTTCATTTGTTATTTGTTTTAGTAAGTGAAAAGACCGAGATTCACGCTAACGCGGAATCTCAGTCTATTAATATTACAGTGGCTTATACTGCACAAAAGCCTCCATGGCCTCGTAGCAAGCCAAGCCTAATTCATCGTATGCCTTCGCAGTAGCACGGTTGCGGTCTTCTGAACGTTGCCAGAACAGGCGCTCATCGTTGCCTAAGAATGGAGCGGAATCCATCTGCGACTGGTGTTTCAAAATAGAATTACGTTTTGCACGCAACTCTTCTGGAGAGATAGGTACAGCCATCTCAATCTCCTCGATTGGCCACTCTGCCCATGCACCACGGTACATCCAGATACGGCAATCGTTCAACCACTCAGCACCATCCTGCTTCTCCAAGTCAATGGCTGCCAGGACAGCATCGGTGCATACTCTGTGCGTACCATGAGGGTCAGCCAGATCTCCTGCAACAAAAATCTGATGTGGCTGGATTTCCTGCAGCATCTTGCGCACAATCTCTACATCAGCCTCTCCCAGTGGATTCTTCTCTATGGTACCTGTCTCATAGAAAGGCATATCCAAGAAATGAACATGACTGTTTGGGATATTGTTGTAGGTACATGCTGTACGTGCCTCACCACGGCGGATCAAACCTTTTAAGGTCAGGATATCCTTAGTGTCTATATCACCCGGCTGCTTGCTCTTCAAGACAGCCTTGATTTCCTTGTACATCTGGCTGATGACCTCATTCTTGCTATCGCAGAACAACTGGTTAAAGCCGTTTACGAAGTGCATGAAACGTGCAACCTCCTCATCGCCTACGGCAATGTTTCCTGATGTCTCATACGCAATATGCACATCATGTCCCTGCTCCACCAATCTACGGATGGTACCACCCATAGAAATGACATCATCGTCAGGATGTGGAGAGAATACAATCACTCGCTTTGGATATGGGTTTGCACGCTCTGGACGAGAAGAGTCATCGGCATTAGGCTTACCACCAGGCCATCCGGTGATAGTATGCTGCAGATCGTTGAAAATCTTGATGTTCACGTTATAGGCAGAACCATACAAAGCCAACAGCTCACTCAAGCCATGCTCGTTGTAATCCTTGTTTGTCAGCTTCAGCACAGGCTTCTTGAGTTCCTGGCAAAGCCAAACAATAGCACTACGGATAAGCTTATCGTTCCAGTCGCAGCTAGTCACCAACCAAGGACGACGGATACGAGTCAACTGTGAAGAACCCGGCAGGTCCACACAGATGGTTGCATTATTATGCGTCTGCAAGAAAGAAGCAGGAAGTGCCTCAGAGATAGGCTCCTCTACCGCCTTCTGGATAATTGGAGCCTTCTGGTCGCCCCATGCCATCAGGTACACCTTACGCGCAGACAAGATGGTATGTACACCCATGGTTATAGAGCAAGGAGGTACATTATCAACACCCAGGTTATGCGCACACTCCTGACGAGAGGTAGGATCCATGAGAATCAAGCGAGTGGTAGAGCTAACGCTAGAACCCGCCATGTTCATACCAATGTTACCCTCACGGCCAATACCCAGCAATGCCAAGTCCATTCCACCATAAGAGTTGATTTCCTGCTCATAAGAAGTACAATAGGAACCAACCAGTTCCTGTGGGATAGAACCACTGATGGTAAATATATTCTTCTCCGGAATATCCACCTGATTCAGCAGCAGCTCCTTGAGTTGATTCAGTGCACTATGTGCAGCATCGGCAGCCAATGGATAGTATTCATACAGATTGAATACAATGACATTCCTGAAACTCAGGTTATCTTCTTTATGTTTACGAACCAGTTCGGCGTAAAGAGGACGCAGGGTTTCACCAGTACCAGCACCTATCACGCAGAAGCGCCCTTCGCGCTGACGTTCCTTGATACGTGCACAGATTTC
>JAUNHZ010000042.1 GCA_030523705.1 Bacteroidales bacterium | reverse complement strand
ATGACAGAAACGGAGAATTGCTGGTTTACAACCAACCATCGTACGATGTGATGGTTATCATGCGTGAGGTCCAGGATTTGGACACACTTGATTTCTGTCGTACCTTAGGTATAGATAAGGAGTATTTCAACCGGCGCATGGCTGAAATTAAGGATCGTAATTCAAATCCGGGCTATTCTAGCTATACACAGCAGTTGTTCATGAGCCAGCTCTCCGTAGAGGAGTTCTCCTCTTTTCAGGAGAAACTGTTCCGCTATGCTGGATTTTATGTGCAGAAACGTTCCATTCGCCAATATGCCACCTCTCATGGAGCTCACGTTCTGGGCGATGTGGCCGAGGTCTCTAAGGGAGATATGGAGGAGGACGACTACTACTTGCGTGGCGACTATATTGGCAAGTTGGGTGTAGAGCGTTCTTATGAAAAAGTGCTCAGAGGAGAAAAAGGTGTACAGGTTTTGCTTCGAGATGCACGTGGACGTATCAAAGGACATTATAAAGAAGGTGAGTTTGATAAACAACCAGTGCCAGGAAAGAACCTGACGTTGAGCTTGGACATGAAGCTTCAGGCTTTGGGTGAGCGACTGATGGAAGGAAAGATTGGTGCTATTGTGGCCATTGAACCTAAGACCGGAGAGGTACTCTGTATGGTGAGTGCTCCAGATTATGATCCAAGTCTGATGGTAGGTCGTAAGCGCAGTAAGAGCCATTTGCTCTTGAGTCGCGACGAGTGGAAACCATTGCTGAACCGTGCTATTATGGGTCAGTACCCTCCTGGTTCCACATTCAAGACCTCGCAGGGCTTGACATTCCTGCAAGAAGGAATTATCACCACCCAGACTGCTTATCCATGTTATCATGGTTTTATTCACGGTGGCCTTCGCGTTGGTTGCCATGGACATGCGTCTCCATTACCTTTGGTGCCAGCTATTGCCACTTCTTGTAATGGCTTCTTCTGCTGGGGACTTTACCATATGTTAGGAAATAGAACCAAGTATCCTACGGTACAAGATGCCATGACCCGGTGGAAAGATTATATGGTATCCATGGGCTTTGGCTATAAATTGGGTATTGATTTGCCAGGAGAGAAGCGAGGCTTGATCCCAAACGCTCAATTCTATGATAAGGCATACAAGAACGATTGGAGCGGTCTGACCGTCATCAGTATCTCCATTGGACAGGGTGAGGTTACCCTTACACCACTTCAGATTGCAAATTTGGGTGCCACTATTGCCAATAGAGGTACATATATCACCCCACATGTCGTAAAACAGATTGAAGGCCAGGAACTGGATTCTATCTATACCGTGAAGCATAAGACGATGGTTGATGCAAGCAACTATGAAGTGGTGGTTGAAGGTATGAGAAAGGCTGTACTTGGTGGTACTTGTAAATCTGCCAACGTTCCAGGTCTGGAGATTTGTGGTAAGACTGGTACGGCACAGAACAGAGGTCATGACCATTCTGTCTTCATGGGATTTGCTCCAATGAATGACCCACAGATTGCTATTGCCGTTTATGTGGAGAATGGTGGATGGGGTGCAACTTATGGTGTGCCTATTGGAAAATTAATGATTGAACAATATCTAAACGGAAAGCTTTCGGAGCATAGTGAGCACGAGGCTGCATCTTTCCAACATAGAAGAATACAGTATGGTAGCGGCTCAAGGTAATAGTTTATGGAAGTCGGTGGATTGGTTTACCATCTGCCTTTATATCGTCCTTCTCGTCTTTGGATGGTTCAGCGTTTGCGGAGCCATCTATGATTTTTCGGATATTGATTTCTTTAGTTTCGATAGCCGTTCTGGCAAACAGCTGGTGTGGATGGGCTTTTCCATGGTTTTAGGTTTTGTGATTCTTATGCTTGAGGAACGCCTTTATGAGATGCTTGCCAATGTGCTGTATGTCTGCATGATAGGTGTCCTGATAGTCACCATATTCATTGCCCCGGACACAAAGGGCTCTCGCTCATGGCTGATTTTAGGACCGGTAAGTGTCCAACCTGCTGAGTTTGCAAAGTTTGCCACAGCACTGTGTCTGGCTAAGCTCATGAATGGGTACGGGTATGATATTCATAAGTGGAAGGATTTTGCAAAAGCGCTGGGTCTGGTTCTTTTGCCTATGGTACTCATTGTGTGTCAGAGAGAGACGGGCTCTGCCTTGGTGTATTGTGCGTTCTTCTTGATGTTCTATAGAGAAGGTATGCCAGGCTCTATTCTTTTTGCAGGCTTGTCGGCAATCTTGTATTTTGTGGTAGGCCTTCGGTTCCAAGATTTGCTTATGGGTTATACCCCCATTTCTGTAGGTAGATTCTGTGTACTGCTATTCATTCTGGTATTTACAGTGGGTATGGTTTGGGTCTATTGCAAGAATGCTAAGGCGTTCATGCGTATGGCTATTGGAGGCTTGGGAGCTACGGCCATAGCCTTACTTTTCTCATTCTTTGTAATACCTTTTGATATCTCGTCCATACAGTTGATAGTCTTGGTTCTACTCATTGGCTACTTGCTGTATTTGGGTATAGCAGAGCGTGTCAATGAATATTTCTTTATCGCTGCATTTGCTTTCTGCTCTTTAGGTTTCCATTATTCTACAGATTATGTTATGAACAATGTGTTGGAGAAACATCAACGTGTTCGTATCAATGTATTGCTGGGTATAGAAGATGACCCTTCTGGTGCAGGTTATAATGTAAACCAATCCAAGATTGCTATTGGCTCTGGTGGAATTACGGGTAAGGGCTTTTTAAATGGTACACAGACAAAGTTGAAGTACGTGCCTGAGCAGGATACGGACTTTATTTTCTGTACAGTGGGAGAAGAGCAAGGTTTTGTAGGTGCATCGGCGGTATTGCTATTGTTCATGACCTTGATTTTACGATTGGTACATTTGGCCGAACGACAACCCACGGTTTTTGGCCGGGTTTATGGCTATTCTGTGTTGAGTATATTCTTTTTCCACCTATTTATAAATATAGGTATGGTTTTAGGATTGACTCCTGTTATTGGAATTCCATTGCCATTTTTCAGCTATGGAGGATCTTCGTTATGGGGATTCAGTATCTTGCTGTTTATTTTCCTTCGCCTAGATGCTGAACGTGAGCGTTTGAAGCGTTAGCGTGTGATACGTACACCTACATCGGTAATACCTGGGAGATTCTCCCGTTTCATGAAATGCCAGATGCGGATTTCCCCCTTTGTCTCTTGGGACTTTAGCGCTATTGAAGGGGAATCTGACGACTTAAGATAAATAGGAGTCTGCTTGTTGTCTTGTTTGTTCTTTAAGTCTAGCACCAGTGTGTCTCTGTGTGTTTTCCCTTTCCCCCACCTTTGTTCCACAATGAGGCTCAAGAAGGAATAGTGATATTGTTTGGTGGTGCGGACTTCTGTCGTCAAGTGGAGTGGCTGCTCTAACTTTAGCGTGTCTATCTGGAATGAAAGCGTATCCCGCTTATCCCACTTACTGCCTGGCAGTGAGTGGGAAGCATGGAAGGCTGTGTCATTGATACAACCAGACAGCAAGAGCAATGCTCCTGCTGTCAGTATGTTGCGTATCGATTTATTCATTCTTTTGAGCGGATCCCTCTTTTGGGGCATTAGGACGATGTCCTCCGTTGTTGTGTCTTCTGTTGTTTCTATCGCGATGGCGGTTATTGCCTTCGCCGTTCTCCTTCCCGTTTTCCCTTCTTTCCGGTTTTTCTGTACGTGCAGGCTTTTCTACCCTCTCTGTATTTTCAGCAGGCTGATTAGCTGGCTGTTGTTCCTGTCGCTCTTTTCTTTCTGGCTTGTTAGGCCTTTCACGGCGTTCGCCTCTTTCACGGCGATTGTTGCGCTCTCTGCGTTCCTCTCTGTTATTGCGCTCTTCCTTGTCGTTGCGTTCAGGATGCTGCTCTGCATGGGCTGGTTTGGTCGTAGCCTTTTCTTCTGCCTTATTTTCTATAGGGGCCTTGTTCTCGTGTGGTTCCGCATTGCGGTTCCTGTCCTTGCCTCCACGCTTCTTTTTGTTGTTCTTGCGCTTATCGAAGCGGGTCAGGTCATCTTGCTCTGCCAAATCCATTGGCTTAGCTGGAGCATTGCTTGTTGCGCTGTTGTCCAACTTGTCTGGCTTTTCTCCGTTTCTGTTCATGTTCAGCACCTCAAACGCTCTGCGTGCAGGAATGGTAACCAAGTTGGCTGCCATGTTCTTGTCGCTAGAGTAGGTAATCATACCACTTAGGATATCAGCCTTGAAGAAGAAGTATTCTCCTTCTATGGTATGAAGCGTAATCTCCTTTGAAGGAAGACGCTTGTGTGCCTCTACATAGGTGTCAACCTCGTAGTTCATGCAGCATTTCAACTTAGCGCACTGTCCTGCCAACTTCTGAGGATTGAGGGAGATGTCCTGAAAGCGTGCAGCACTGGTAGAAACAGAAGAGAAACTTTTCATCCAGGTAGCACAGCACAATTCGCGTCCACAAGGACCAATACCTCCTATACGTCCGGCTTCCTGGCGTGCGCCAATCTGCTTCATCTCAATACGTACCTTGAAGGCATCTGCCAATACCTTGATGAGCTGGCGGAAGTCCACGCGTCCATCGGCAATGTAATAGAAGATGGCTTTGTTTCCATCGCCTTGGTACTCTACATCGCCAATCTTCATTTCCAAGCCTAAGTCCTTGGCAATCTGACGGGAACGAATCATGGTCTCATGTTCCTTACTCTTTGCCTCTTCATACTTCTCCATATCTACCGGTTTTGCGATGCGGTAGATACGTTTGATATCGGCTTCGTTTCTGATATTGGCCTTCTTGATTTGCAATAATACCAAACGGCCGGTGAGGGTTACTGTGCCAATATCATGTCCTGGGCTTGATTCTACGGCAACGATATCACCTTTTTTCAGGTCCAATCCATTTGTGTTATGGTAGTAGCCCTTTCTTGTGTTTTTGAACTGAACCTCTACTAAGTCGGTCTCCTGCTCATTGCCAGGAATATCTGCTAGCCAGTCGTAGGTGTTCAGCTTATTATCTTGCTTTCCGCAGCCTTTGCAGCAAAGGCCCCTTCCTGCACTATTCAGTTTAAAATCTGTCATACGCTTTTATTGTATTAATAGCACAATCATTTTCAAGGCAAAATCAAAGAAAACCATCTTTGCGTTCACATTCTGCTCTATATGCTGTTGTGCTAATGTAAGTTCATCCATAATACCCATCACGTTTCGCTCGTTGATGAAGCGGGCAAACTTTGATGAGAAATTCTTTTCTTCCTCGTTCATATAGTTCAGCTCGTTGATGTGAAAATTGTAGATGAAATTCTCACGTACCAATTGCTGACAATAGATTAGGAAGTTCTTTTGGCGCTCTCTTCCCCAGCTTGCCACTTGTTCACTCCATTGCTTCATCTCCTTTACCTTGCGCATATAGCTCAGGCGCATAAGGAGAATGAACATGTCTAAAAATAGCGCTTTGTCCTCGTTTAGATGTATAGCCTCCAGCGCGTGTAGGTAGCTGCCATTGGCTAAATGGGCAATGCGTTGTGAATCGCCGGGGTTTATGCCTAGCTTGTTCTCAAGCGCGTTCTGAATGGTCTCATTCTCTAAACGCTTGAATTCAATTTGCTGGGTTCGGCTCTTGATGGTCTGGAGCAGGAATTCTGGTTGCTCACTGACCAATAGGAATACGGTTTGTGAAGGTGGCTCTTCCAAGATTTTCAGGATCTTGTTGCTGCACTCTTCTTGCATCTTTTCTGGGAGCCAGATAATCATGACCTTATAGCCTCCCTGACTGGATTTGAGGATAAGCTTTTTGCTGATTTCCTCACTCTCTGCCGTGTAGATGGTGGCTTGCTGGTTCTCCGCACCCATCTCGCCCAACCAATGGTTGATGTTGAAATAAGGGCTCTTGATGACAAAGCTTCGCCATGTGGTAATCAGGTCGTCACAAACGGTCTTTTTCGGTGCTTTTGCCTTGTTGATTACGGGGAACACGAAGTGTAAATCAGGGTGGGAGAGTTGGTTGAACATGCGACAGGATAGACAAGTGCCACAGGCATCTTCTTCTCCACGGTTCTCGCAGAGTAGGTAGCGGGCATAAGCTATGGCCATAGGCAGTTTGCCGACACCTTCGGGGCCGGTAAAGAGTTGTGCATGGGCTACACGTCCTTCCTGCACTTCCTTGATGAGCCTTTTCTGTACAGCTTCTTGTCCTATAATGTCCTTAAACAGCATGTTTAATAGATTTGTTTAGCCACTTGGTAAATACTGTCTACAGCCGATACGGTGTAGAAATGTATGCTTGGAATGCCGTGTGCTATCAGCTCTTTGCATTGAGCCACGCACCATTCCACTCCTAACTGCTTGGCATCCTCGTCGGTTTTGCACTGCAGTGCAGCACTTGCCAGTTCTTGAGGGAAATCGCAGTGGAATGTCTTAGGCACTACATTAAGCTGAGAGAGCTTTGCAAATGGCTTGATACCAGGAATGATAGGAATGGTGATTCCTGCCGCGCGTGCTCTGTCCACAAAATCAAAGAATTTCTGATTGTCGTAGAACAATTGAGTCACGGCATATTCTGCTCCTGCCTCTGCCTTCTTTTTCAGCCAGAACAAGTCTTGCTCCAGGTTGGGTGCCTCCTCGTGTTTCTCTGGGTAGCAAGCTACTCCGAATGAGAAATTCCCTGGGACTTTAATGGTTGAGCCATCAATGAAGCGGCCATTATTAAAATCATTGACCTGGTCAATCAAATCGGTGGCGTGGCATGGTCCATTAGGCTCTGGAGTGAACACTCTATCCTCCTTGGCTTTGTCTCCACGCAGCAAGAGTACATCGTTGATTCCCAAGAATTGCAGGTCCAGTAAAGTATATTCTATTAGTTCGCGGGTAGAACCACTGCATACCAGATGTGGGACCACCTTAATGCCATATCGGTTTTGAATGGCTGCAGCCACGGCTATGGTGCCAGGGCGTTTGCGCACTTTTTCGCGTACAAAGAATCCATCGGCCTTTTCGCGGAACACAAACTCACTACGGTGATTGGTGATGTTGATGTATTTAGGGCCAAATTCTATGAGCTTATCAATGGTGGTAAATATGTTGTCTGTACCGTTTCCTTTTAGTGGTGGTAGCACCTCAAAGGAAAAGGCAGTCTTGTCTGTCTGAGTTATGATTTCTCTAATTGTCATTTGTTATAATGATATACTTCTCTAAAATTGAGCAAATTTACGCAAAAAAAACGACAATTTTGAATAAATTCAAAAAAAGTATGGCAGAAGGGTGAGTTCTGCCATACTTCCATATGTTATAGGGAATGATTAGAGGGTATATGTGCCTTCTACCAGTTTACCCATAGCCCATACACCGCGTAGGTTGAGGGCCTTGTCTAAAATCATAAGGTCTGCGTCTTTTCCAAGTTCAAGAGAACCCTTTCGGTCGTAGATGCCCATTACCTTAGCTGGGGTTTCTGATGCCATGCGGACAGCATCTTCCAGCGGAATGTCTGCCATATGTACGCAAGTGCGAATCAAGCGATCCATAGTTGCAATACTACCTGCCAGTGCAGAACGGTCTGCCAGTTTACAAACACCATCCTCAATGATGACTCTTGGGTCGAATGCTTCCTTGCTGTCGCTGCAGCTACATGCCAGTGCATCGGTAATGAGGCAGGTGCGCTCTACACCTTTCAGCTTGTGAACCAAAGAAAGGATGATTGGTGGCACGTGAATACCATCGGCAATAACCTCTACGGTAAAGTCGTCAATCAGGTAGACACTTTCCACAGTACCTTCATGCTTGTACTCATGGTATTTGTGGAAACCCGGCATGGCGTTATAGAAGTGGGTTGCATGGCTGAAACCTGCATTGTGAGCAGCCTTCACTTCCTTATAGCCAGCACGAGTGTGTGCCACAGCTGCCAAAACGCCTTTTGAAGTGATATACTCGCCAAAAGGAGCGCTGCCCTCAATCTCTGGAGCAGCATCCCAGCGCTTGATACATGGATATTTCTCAATCAGTGGGATATAATCTTCTGGTCTTGGAGGAATGATATATTCTGGCATCTGGGCTCCAGCCATTTCCATGCTGAAGTATGGACCTTCCAGATGGAGACCCATGACAGGGCTGTCTGGCTCTTCCATCAGCTTGGTACATGTCTCTGCAGCTGCTTCAATCATAGGGATTGATGAAGAGGATAGGGTTGGGTAGATAGCAGTTGTTCCGTGCTGCATGTGGCTTTTTATGGCTACACGGAATGCTTCTTCTGAACCTTCCATATAGTCTCTTCCACCACCACCGTGAATGTGGAGTTCAATACCTCCAGGTACCAAGTGCAGGCCCTTGACATCAATGATGTCGGCGCCTATGATACCCAGGTTACAAGGCGTGATAGATACAATCTTGTTTTCATCTACCAGCAAGGAACCGTCTTCCAACCATCCGTTGGGAGTCAGAATGTGAGCATGAATAAATTGGGTTAACATAATTTAGTTTTAGGTTTAGTTAGCGTTATTAGATTTTAATCTTGCAGACAAGCTTGCGTACTTTGCCTTCGCCAATGATAGGTGCGTGTGCATCTTCTGGGAATAGGATATAGGCTTGTCCTGGCTTGATGTTCATAAAGTTAGTAGGCTTATCATCGCTGAATGTCATGTCTGTAGCTTCATTGTAAGGCTGGCTTACGTGCTCAATCTCTTCAACAGACTTCCATCCTAAAGTCTCGTCGCCTTCC
This sequence comes from Bacteroidales bacterium, assembly GCA_030523705.1. Lineage (GTDB taxonomy): Bacteria > Bacteroidota > Bacteroidia > Bacteroidales > Bacteroidaceae > Minthousia. The sequence continues at coordinate 8,382 of JAUNHZ010000042.1, read as the reverse complement.
AGCAAGATCTGAATGTCAATGTATTTGGTGTGGTACTCCAGTGGAGCCTTGTCTGCAGGGCGGAGTGTAGCATCATCATTGTTGATGTACACTTCTTTTCCTTCCAACTCAATTCTGCCAATAGGGGCATGGAGCAAGTCGTGAGTCTTTACATAGTCAAATACCTTCTTGAAGGCAGGGTGCAGTGATTCTACTCTTTCACTATTTGCTAAAGTTGTAAGTATCATAGTTCGGTTTTTATTAGTTTAGTCTTGTTCTTTTTCAAAATGAAGTATTCCAAAGAAATCTGGACAGTGGAAATTTGGCTTTGGCAGCTTGATAGGGTTCCATGAAAGGAAGTGTGGCTGCTGCAGCTTATCTCCGCACTTGTAGAAGTTTCCTCGGATGGTTTCTCCTTCCAGCGTGGTGATATTATGCAGGAAGAAGGTGGTGTATGGAACGGAGAGGACTACATCCCAGGTAAATGGACCTTGTTTTTCTTTGAAAGGTTCACTGCCCAGTGATGACCATCGCTCTACTTTTTCCAATACTTCCAGTGGTGCTCTGAGTTTACCTTCTCGGTTTTTTCCAGCACCTACCAATAATGTGCCGGCACAGTTGCATTCCATATTGTAGTAGATGCCGTCATTGGATGGGATGGAGAAGAACTCCACGCAACTGTCTTCCCATACCTTGCCATTGTCTATCTCTGCTACTGCAGCTACAGTCTGTTCGGTGACATGGTAATGGATAAGCAAACCCTTGCGAGTGGTTACCATTCTTACAGCTACTTCTGGGGCATAAGGGAAATGGCTCCAGTTTACGGTGTCGATAGGAACGGCTGGGATATGCAGGCTGTCCAGATAGGCTGGTACTTCTTCCAGTGTCATATCAGGGAAGGCTATGCGCTGAATGGTCAGTTCTTTCTTTGGGGAGAGGCACGCATCGATATAGGCTTTCATCTCCGGAGTCTTCTCTTCCACGCTCTGTAGCAGCTTGAACTGTGCTTTGGAACGTACCAGGTTGTGCTCTGGATATTGAATCTTGTAATAGGTGTCTCCATTGATGTAGTCTGCCAGGAAGCGCACGGTCTGCATATAAGGGAAGAGGGCTGCGGCATAAGGCAGGTTCTCTATCTCTATAGGCTTCAGAAAAGTGCCTGCGGACTCCAGATAACCTTTTGTGAAGGCTCTGAAAATCTCCATGTTGAAGGATACGTTCTCCAGATTCTTGTCGTCTTCGGCTCCCGTATTGGCTGCAGAACGAAGGAAGTCACCAAAGTCTGAGAATACAAACGATGGCATCACGGTGTCTAAGTCTATGACACACAGTACATTTCCGTCCTCGTCGAACAACATGTTGTTTACCTTGGTGTCACAGTGACATACACGTTTTGGGAGTTTGCCTTCTCTGTACAGTTGTTCTGCCTTGCACATTTCATCGGCTCTCTTCTCTAATTCGTCAAGCAAGTCCTGTACCTCGGCAACACGACCAACGGCATCGGCCTTCACGGCATCGCGAAGTTGCTGCATGCGGAATTCCATGTTATGGAAATCAGGAATGGTCTCTCCTAAGGTAGCAGGGATATCCGACAAATCTGCCTGGAATTTTCCAAATGCTTTACCTGCAAAGTAAGAGTACTCAGGCGTTACTGCCTCATACGTCTTTGCATTTGGAATGAACACAGACACACGCCAGTAATCATCCCCATCGAACCAATAGGTCTTTCCTTCTGGGGTGGAGATGAACTGCAGTGACTTGCGTTCAATATCTGTCGAGCCCGCAATCTCTAACTTGGCACGAAGATGGCTGGTTACTTTCTCTATATTGGACTGGAGCAGCTCTACATCTTGGAAAATGTGATGGTTAATGCGTTGCAACACATAATCCGGAGTGTCAGGACTCTCTGTCTCCACTTTATAGGTGTCGTTTATCAAACCATTTCCAAGTGGCTTGACTGCGGAAATAGCGCCAACCACTTGGAAATGTGATATGATGTTTTTCAAATCTGCCATATTATTTAGCTGGTGAAATTTTGAATGTGAAATGCATGTCGTCAACAGGCATCAGGTACTGCTCAAATGGCCATGCTCCCCAGGAGTCTACACAACCCAGACCCATCTGGCGCTGGTCAATCATCAGGGTTACGAAATCAGCCTTCTTCAACAGCTCTGTATGAGTGTTGTGCTTGGCTTCACCTTCATCCAGAGATTCCATGGTAAAGTTCAGTGCGCTACCGCTGAAGAGCTGGTTACTGGTGATAACCACACCGTTAGCAGAACCATCGGTTACCTTGAAGTTTCGTAAGTCGGTCTTGTTACCCATTTCCTGAGGACGGATGTAGTCCATTACAGCCTGCTCATCTACGGTCTGCTTGTAGTGACCTACAAAGGCAGCACCCTGACGGTCGCTGTAGTTCTCAATAGGACCGCGACCAAAGTATTCTACCTGCTGGAAGTCCTTGTTGAGCTCCATCTTCATACCGAAGCGGAACATGTAGCCTTCCTTCTTGTTAGCCTTCAAATCCTCGTCTACAATGACCTCACCAGTCTTGCTGATCTTGTAAGTCATGGTAAGCTGAGCATCTACAGCCTCCAGGTTGTATGTAGTGCGTACAATCACGCCATCGGCTGCAGTCTCATGGGTCATGCCGGTGAGCTTAGCCTTCACGTTCTTCCAGTTAGCAAACTTCTTCTGCATGTTTGCACCAAAGTCGTTATCGGTTGGAGCACGCCAGAAGTTAGCCTTCAAGTGGCCACCCTTAGGCATGATTTCCTTGCCGCGTACACTGTACTGCTTCATCCAGCCCTCGTGAGGACAGAAGGTTACCTGGAATTCATCGCCAGCAACAACCCATCCCTTCGCACCTTCGGTGACGGTAGGCATGTTCATCAGCTCAGGGTTGTTCAAGGTCAACTCCTTAGCCTCAAAGTCCTGAATGATAAGTTGGTTGCGTGCAATAGCATAACCGGCTGGGATCAAACCGTTTGAATTCTTCTCAAAGAACTCTACGTTCAAGTGCTTCTCTTTGCAGTTGCAGATTCCATCAAGCTTGTAAGGCAATGTCATCTTGACTTTCTGCTGAGGACCAGCCTTGAGATCCTGTACAAATCCGGTCTGTACTACATCTCCATCGGCCAGGATAGTCCATTTCATATAGTAGTTAGAGAGATCCACAAAGAAGTTCTCGTTGTAAACCTCAACCTCACCCTTCTTCAAATCTACTGGAGTAACCCAGATGTTCTGGTAGTAATGCTGTGCCTCATAAGCATGTGGATGCCAGGTACGGTCAGGAGCTATCAGACCATTGTCGCAGAAGTTGTAGTCATTTGGAGAGTCGTAGTCGTTGCAGTCACCGGCATAGACGCGAACCTTATTGCCATTCACTACATGGTATGGGCTCTGGTCCACAAAGTCCCAAATATAGCCACCCTGCAGCTTAGGATATTTACGAATCTGGTCCCAGTATTCCTTGAAACCACCCTCGGAGTTACCCATAGCGTGTGCATACTCACACTGGATCATAGGTCTTGGGTCATCGCCAAGTGCATATTTCTCTGCATCCTTAGGACGAGCGTACATAGGGCAGAAGATATCAGTGTTATATGCCAGCTCTGCACGCTCATACTGTACAGGTCTGCTTGTGTCTTCTGCTTTCATCCACTTATAGACAGCCTCAAAGTTCACGCCGTTACCTGCCTCATTACCCATACTCCATACAATGATAGATGGGTGGTTGAAGTTGCGCTGTACATGGCGCTGGTTACGCTCCATGTGTACATTCTCCAGCTCTGGGAATTTTGCAAGAGATTCCTTGCCGTAACCCATACCGTGAGATTCCAGGTTTGCCTCGGCTGTTACGTAGAGGCCGTATTCATCGCAGAGTTCATACCAGTAAGGATCGTTAGGGTAGTGGCTGGTACGTACAGCGTTGATATTCATCTTCTTCATTTCCTGAACATCTTGCAGCATGCGCTCCTTGGAGATGACATAACCTCCGTATGGATCCAGTTCATGACGGTCGGCACCCTTGATGAGTACAGGCTGTCCGTTTACCAGCAAGTTGCCACCCTTGATTTCCACCTTGCGGAAACCGGTGCGAAGAGGAATGGTCTCAATCACGCCTTTCTTGTCGCTCAAGGTTACTACCACCTCGTACAGGTTAGGTGTCTCAGCAGTCCACTTCTTTGCGTTAGGAACTACCAGCTGCCCCTTGGCTAACTTGCCCTTGAGAACGGTTGATGCCACTTCCTTACCGTTAGCATCCATCACTTCTACACGTGCAGAGAGTGCATCGTTCATACTGATGGTTACATCCAGTGTACCGTCTTTTAGATCATCGGTCAAGCCACCCACCAGGCGGATGTCCTCAATGTGCTTTGGCGCACGGGTGTAGAGGTAGCTGTCGCGAGCTACACCACAGTAGCGGAAGAAGTCCTGGTCCTCAAAATAAGTACCGTCGCACCAGCGCATTACCTGGAAAGCAACCAGGTTCTTCTGGCCTGGCTTTACAAACTTGGTGATATCAAACTCACACTCTAGCTTGCTGTCCTCGCTGTAACCAACGAACTTACCGTTGACAAACAGGGAGATGTTGCTGGTCACAGAACCAAAGTGTGCAATAATCTGCTGGCCTTTCCAATCGGCAGGGACCATGATTTCCTTGCGGTAGCTACCCACATGGTTCTCCTCGGTAGGTGGGGTACAAGGGTTGTTCTTATAATGCCCTCTCCAAGCATAGCCAATGTTCACGTAGATAGGGTCACCATAACCATTCAGTTCCCACATGCCAGGAACAGGCATCTTGCCCCATGCTGAATCATCGTAACCCACTGCAAAGAAGTTTGCAGGCGCTTTATCGGGCGATGTAACATAGTTAAAGTTCCATTGACCATGCAGTGAAACACGCTTTTGCTCCTTTGGAGCGAAGGTGGTGTGCATAGGTAAACGGTTGATTGCGTTTACTTTAGAATCTTTCCAAGCATCGCCTTGAGCATGTGCGCTCACCGACACCACGGAAAACAACAGGAATAAAAGTTTCTTGTAGTTCATATTATTTAAGGCTTTTGTTTTACTTTTGGGTGCTAATTTACTAAAAACATTTTATATGCGAAAAAAAATGTTTACTTTTGCGTTCAAATAACTTTTAAATCTATTATCGTGCTTCAGATTTATTGCAAGAACAATAAGCAGTCCAAGAGCTTTCCTGAAGGAAGCAGCTTGCTGGAGATCTTTCAGGGATTCCAGTTGGATTTCCCTAATCAGGTGGTTTCTGCCCGTGTGAATAACTGTTCGCAAGGACTCAAATTCAGGGTATATCAAAACCGCGATGTGGAGTTCCTGGATGTGACAGATTCTAGTGGTATGCGTGTCTATACCCGTTCCCTTTGCTTTGTGCTTTATAAGGCAGCCTGTGATGTGTTCCCAGGTTGTAGCCTTTATATTGAACATCCTATCTCTAAAGGCTATTTCTGTAATTTACACAAACCCGATGGTGAGCCTGTGACAGAGCAAGACGTGGAGGCCATCTGCCATCGCATGCAAGAAATCATTGACCGGGATATGCCTTTCCGTAGGAATGAGACACATACCGAAGAAGCAGTTCGTATTTTTAGAGAAAGAGGATTTGAGGATAAGGTGCGCTTGTTGGAAACCAGTGATAGTGTCTATACGGATTACTATACCCTGGGTGATACCGTAGATTATTATTATGGTGCTCTCCTTCCATCGGCCGGTTACCTCAAGGTCTGGGGATTAGAGAAATATCACCATGGTTTGCTCTTGCGCATTCCTGATTATCAGCATCCAGACCAGTTGGCTCCAATGGTAGAGCAGCCCAAGACGTTCGAGGTCTTTTCGGAAAATTTGAAATGGAACATCATTATGGGCCTTTCCAATGTGGGTGATGTAAACCACGCTATCCTGAAGGGTAATGCCAGTGAGATGATTCAAGTAGCCGAAGCACTGCAGGAGAAGAAAATCGTGAAGATTGCGGAGAATATCTATGAGCGCATGAACAGTGACAATCCGGTGCGCATTGTGCTGATTACTGGCCCTTCAAGCAGTGGAAAGACTACCTTCTGTAAGCGTTTGAGCATTCAGTTGCTTACCTGTGGCATCCGTCCGATGTCCTTCTCTACCGACGACTATTTTGTAAATCGTGTGGATACGCCTAAGTTCCCCGATGGCAGCTATGATTTTGAGAATCTGAACGCGGTGGACTTACCTCTGTTTGAAACGCATTTGAAAGCACTTCTGGCAGGTGAGGAGGTAGAGGTGCCAGAGTATAATTTCAAGACAGGCTTGCGTGAGTTTAACGGGAAAATGCTCAAGTTGGAAAAGAACTCTATCCTTATCATTGAGGGCATTCATGCCTTGAACCCACAGCTTACGCCTCAGATTCCCGATGAGTTGAAATACAAGATTTACATCTCTGCGCTCACCAGCGTCTCTTTGGATGACCACAACTGGATTCCTACACGAGACAACCGTTTGCTGCGTCGTATTGTGCGTGATTATAATAAGGGTGCCTTCACGGCACGCCAGACCATCAGCCAGTGGCCATCGGTGTGTGAGGGAGAGGAGAAATGGATTTACCCTTATCAGGAGAATGCCGACATCATGTTCAATTCCGCGCTGAACATTGAGTTTGCAGTTTTGAGAAACCATGCAGAGACCATTCTGGCTAGTGTTCCTAAGAACTGTCCGGAATACAGCGAGGCTCATCGCCTTTTAAAATTCTTGCATTATTTTGTTCCGGTAAGCGACAAAGAAATCCCACCTACCAGCTTGTTGCGTGAGTTTGTGGGTGGTAGTAGTTTTAAATATTGATGGTTATGAAAAGAAATTGTCTGTTACTAGTTTATCTGTTTGCTGTACTTGGTGCATGGGCACAGCCTAAGATTGTGGCACATCGTGGATATTGGGATACCCCAGGTTCTGCGCAGAATTCCATTGCAGCGTTGGAGAAGGCTGCGGAGATAGGTTGCTATGGCTCAGAGTTTGATGTCAGCATTACCTCCGATGGTGTCCTGGTGGTGAATCACGATGCCTCCATTCAGGGAGTGGTCATAGAGGATAATCCATATGAGGTCATTCAGCACATGACCTTGAATAATGGTGAGCAGCTTCCTACTTTAGCAGAATATCTGGAGTGTGGTTTGCTCCATCCTAACGTACAGCTTATCCTGGAGATTAAGCCTCATAAAGCTGCTGAAAATGAGATTCGTGCAGCCGATGCTGTAGTGCAGATGGTCAAGAATATGGGCTTGCAGAGTAGGGTTGAGTATATTTCTTTCAGTATGCGTATCTGTGAGCGTATCCATGCTTTGCAACCAGAGGCTAAGGTGGCTTATCTGAATGGAGACTTGTCGCCACTTGCTGTGAAGGAAAAGGGACTCACTGGCGTGGATTATCATTATAGTGTCTATGTCAAGAACGATGCATGGCTGGATGAGGCCAAGAAAAACGGGGTGGAGGTAAATGTCTGGACGGTAGATGATCCTAAGTTATTGGATCGTTTCACTGCCGATTCTCGCATTGATTTGATTACCACCAATAAACCTGTCCGCTGATGCTGGAAGACAAAATCCGGAAGCAGTTCAATAAAGGCTGTGTGGATTATGGGTTGCTGCAAGATGGCGACCGTATCCTCATTGCGCTCTCTGGCGGAAAGGACTCGTTGGCGCTTACCCGCCTCATGGCACAGCGTGCCCGGATTTTCAAACCACAAATCCAGGTAGAGGCTGCGCATGTCATTATGGATAATATCCCTTATGAGACCGACCGCTCCTACCTGCAGCAGTTCTGTGAGCAACTTGGAGTGAAACTTCACATTATTCACAGTCAGTTCAATGAATCCACAGATCCACGGAAAACCAAGTGTTTCCTTTGTGCATGGAACCGCCGTCATGCCCTGTTTCAGTTTGCCATGGAACACGGTTTCAACAAGATAGCCTTAGGACATCACATGGATGACATTCTCATCACCCTCTTGATGAACATGACTTTCCTGGGGCAGTTCTCCAGCATGGCACCCGCTCTAAAGCTGGAGCATTTCCCCCTAACGCTCATACGGCCCATGTGCCTGGTGCATGAGTCGCTGCTTCAGAAGCTTGCGCAGGAGCTTGGTTTCCAGAAACAGAAAGTTGCATGCCCTTACGAGGAGGAAACCCGCAGAAGTTCCATGGCACAAGTTTTCCATGAACTAGAGCAGATTAATCCAGAAGCAAGGTATAATCTTTGGAGGATATTGGCTCAGTCCACTACGATGGACAGTCCAGTCCGCTACGATGGACCAAGCAATCCGTAAGGATGGACTGGGGGTGTCCACTATAGTGGACTTTCTTGGACTTAATAGAAGACCAAGCCTGGTCTTCTATTATCCCGATGTGGGGTGTTGTG
>JAUNHZ010000229.1 GCA_030523705.1 Bacteroidales bacterium | reverse complement strand
GAATGAATAGGGGTTTGGGGTGATTTAAATGACTGTATCTTGCTATAAAAAAGGGAGGAATTAATCCTCCCTTTTTTATAAGTTTAATTTGATTATTACCGCATTAAATGCTTTTACATCTACTGTGCAAATTTTCTCAGGACGTATTTGATAGGTTCCAGTCTCGCCTGTTATGAGGTCTGTTCCTGTCACATCTGATCCTTCTTTCATGTCCAAATACTTGAATGCATGTTCTGGAAGCTTAATGCCTATTCGCGCATCGTTGTCGCCAAAATTAGCTACAATTAAGCACACTTCATCATCTTTCTTACGGATGTAGGCATAATGGCGATGGTCATTCATCATCCATCCTCCTCTGTTTACATACATTAAGTCAAACATCTCGCCTTCACGAATAGATGATTCTGAATTACAGATGAGTAATAACTTTTTATAAAAGTCTTGAAGGCTCTTTTCTTTTTCACTGAGCAATGCTCCGTCAAATTTACCCTTGTTTCTCCAACGTCGTATAGAATCCACACTCCAGTAGTCAAAGATGGTAGTACGGCCGTCACGTCCGCTGAAACCTTCTGCATCGGCAGCTTTTTCACCTAATTCCTGGCCAAAATAGACCATGACAGGGTTGCTGAACATGGTAGCACAAACAGTCATAGCAGCTTTTGCTTTTGTTCCTGAACCCAAGAAGAATTCACTTCCTATACGTTGCTCATCATGGTTTTCCAGGAAATTCAGCATGTGATCCTGAATATCTTGTACACTTTGCCAAACTCCTGTGAGATTGCTAGTAGGTTGTGTGTTACAAGCTATAGCACGTAAGCAGTCATATAGTCCAACCTTATCGTATAGATAGTCAAATTGTCCAGTATAGATATAATTGCGATATTCGTTAGGGTTGTAAACTTCAGCAATGAAGACAATTTCAGGTTTTAGCTCCTTGATTCTAGGGATTGCCCATCCCCAGAACTCTACAGGGACCATTTCTGCCATATCACATCGGAAGCCATCAATGCCCATTTTAACCCAATAGGAGAGGATATCAAGCATTTTGTTCCAAGTGTCTGGCACGGGGTTGAAATAGTTGTGCCCAACACTGTAATCTCTTCCGTAGTTCAATTTTATGGTCTCGTACCAGTCGTTGCGACTAACCCAATGGCCAAAGACATCATTACCACTTGCGCGGGCAGGAATTTCTGTATATGGTGTTTCCTCACCTGCATAAAGGTCAATACCAGTTAGCTGCTGTCCTGGGTAGTAATAGAAATTATTTGTTGGCAGATAAGTGAACTCTTTGTTGTCCATCTCTCCCAAATCCTTTACACCCTCAGGCTTTGCGTCTGAATGATACTGACGAGCTACATGGTTTGGAACAAAGTCCATAATCATCTTCAGCCCGGCTTTGTGTGTGCGATTGACTAAGTTCTTGAATTCCTTTATTCTCTCAGGAACTTTAACGGCCAAATCAGGATCTATGTCGTAGTAATCTTTGATTGCATATGGCGAACCTGCTTTTCCTTTTACTACAGCAGGATGATCCTTTGGGATACCATATTCGGTATAATCTGTTTGAGTTGCATGCTCCAGTAATCCTGTATACCAAATATGGGTAAAGCCCATGCCTTTAATTTCAGCCAATGCTTTGGCTGTGAAATCTGCAATGGTGCCACAACCATTCTCCAGCTTGCTTCCATTTTGCTTGCAGGCAGCTTTGTCGTTGCCAAACAAGCGGGTGAATACTTGATATATGATTATCTTTTCCATGCTTATGCTATACCCTGTACTGTTACGTTACGGTCAATTTTTGCAATCATGCCCTGAAGTGCCTTACCAGGACCACACTCTGTAAAGTCTGTTGCACCTGCAGCAATCATATTCTGTACCTCATAGGTCCATTTTACTGGAGCAGTTAACTGAGCAATAAGGTTCTGCTTAATCTCTTCTGGATTAGTGTGAGCCTGTGCGTCTACATTCTGATAAACTGGGCATTTTGGAGTGGTGAAGTTTGTGGCTTCAATTGCTGCTTGCAACTCGTCTTTTGCAGGTTGCATCAGTGGAGAGTGGAATGCTCCACCAACAGGAAGAGGAAGTGCACGCTTTGCGCCAGCAGCCTTCATTGCTTCGCAAGCTTCTGCGATAGCTTCATTGTTACCAGAAATAACCAGCTGGCCTGGATTGTTATAGTTTGCAGGAACAACTACGTTGCCTGGTTTGCTGATGCTTGCACAAATCTCTTCAATCTTCTCGTCTGGAAGACCAATGATAGCAGCCATGGTTGATGGAGCTGCCTCGCACGCTTTCTGCATAGCCTGGGCACGCTGAGAAACTAACTTCAAGCCGTCCTCAAATGACATTGCGCCAGCTGCAACCAGTGCAGAGAATTCGCCCAAAGAGTGACCACCTACCATTGCAGGATTGAACTCTTCGCCCATGCACAATGCTGTAATCACAGAGTGCAAGAATACTGCAGGCTGAGTAACCTTAGTTTGCTTCAGTTCTTCTGGAGTACCCTCGAACATGATTTTGGTAATTTCAAAACCTAAAATCTCATTTGCTTTATCGAATAATTCTTTTGCCAATGGATTGTTCTCATACAGGTTCTTACCCATTCCTGTGAACTGTGATCCCTGACCTGGGAATACAAATGCTTTCATGTTTTTTTACTTTTGTTTGTTAATCCTTAATTTCGCAGCACTATAACATTAAACATATTTTAAGGTCCTGAGCAA
>JAUNHZ010000228.1 GCA_030523705.1 Bacteroidales bacterium | reverse complement strand
CGGCATAGTTCAAAACTCGTTTTGACTCTGCTCTCGCTTAATCGCAGCCTTCAATTTTCAATGTTCATTGCGAAGCCACACTTTGACCTTGGTCAAAGAATGTTCAATGTCTACACGTGCAAGTCAAGCACAAAGCGCACACCCTTCGTAAATGCAGGATCTATCTCCAGATCGCCATTCATCTTTACAGCCATCTGCTTACAGATAGGCAGTCCGAGTCCATCACCCTGTGACAAGTCTCTGATTTCAAGGAATGGCTTAAATACATCCTCACGTTTCTCTTCGGGAATAGTTGAACCGGTATTTGATACCAAGAACTGCAAGGTATGCGCACTACGCTTTTTGAATTCGAGTACGATAGTTCCACCAGCAGGAGTGTAGATAGCTGCATTCTTCAGCAAGTGAAGCAGTATATGTGATACATATTCCTTGTTGACAGAAGCACTCATCTTGGGAGCGTTGGTAGTGAGCGTTACGCCCTCTTTCACTTTACCATTGATGTGGCTCATCACTTCTTCACAGAATGATGGTACTGATACATCCTCCAACTCTACAGGCTCATCGATGGTATTATCCAATTCCGACAGCGTCTGGATATGATTAGAGAATTCCAACAGTGCCTTTACCTCAGCATTATTGCCATCAAGTTTCTTGAAGCTTGGCTCCAGCTGAGCTGAGATGTTGCTAATAAACTTAGCCTTCAATGCATTATTCTCATTAGCCTGAGCTATCAGTTTCTTCTGTCTGCGAGTCTGCAGGATAAAGCGCATCAGCACGAATGCGCCCACCAACAGTACTGCAGCCAGTGCAGCAGCCAAGATGGCCAGTCCAATGATGAACACCATGCGAGTGGTCAACGAACTGTCTTTCTCGCTGATAGCAGCTTCGTTGTCTGCAATCTGCTTTTTCAGAGCGCCAATCTCATCAGCTATCTTCATCGCATCAGTAGAGTCTTTCCATGCAATGTAGCTGCTATATGACTGAGCCACAAGACTTGCATTATTACTTCTGCGGCCACTGGCGATAAGCGTCTTAAACACCTCATCCACCTTGTCGTACTCCTTCTGTGCAGTCAGTTTGTTTGCCATTTCCTTGAAAACAGCATTGCCTTCAGAGGTCTGACCAAAAGTATAGTAGTATATTGCCTTGTTGTAGAGCAGGTCATTGCTTACACTCTCATCATTTGCCTGACTAGCCAAGCGCTCCATATAGTTAAGTTGATCCTGAGCACTTGCGCCCTTTCTCAACTTGATATACATTTGCATGCGCTCCTTAGTGGTCAGATAGTGCATAGCAGATTTCTCACTATCGCCTGCTTTAGCAGACATAATAGTCTGGTCAGCGCGACGCAGCAAATCGAAAGCCTCTTTATAGAAATTCTCTCTATAGTATAATGCTGTAGCTTTAACAGCACATTCTATACCTTGTCTCGTTTGCCCTTTCTTGACATAGTCACCAAAGGCTTGGATATACAAAGAACGTGCACTGGCAATGTTCTGTTTTACATCTACTGCTTCAGCACGTTGCTGCAACTCACTCTTCTGAACTTCTTCTGCACAGACAGTGCCGCAGAAGAGCAGACCTAAATAAAAGACAAGTACTTTTTTGTTCATATTGGTTATCAGTTTTTCTTCTATGCTTATAACATCTTGCAAAGATACAATATTTTAAGGGAAAACGCAAAATCTTTTCCTAATAAATTTCAAAAAGCGCCGAAATAAACGAGAAAAAAAATCAGGGTTGCAATCTTTACGACTGCAACCCTGACTATTATGAATGCATTATATTCAATTCGGATTAGTTCTTGAAGAAGTCCTTAACGGCTTCATTGGGAACCATCTGCTCATCAAAGACGTAAGCGCCAGTCTTAGGGCTCTTTACCATCTTGATAACCTTTGTGTAAGCGCGACCATCCTTTGAACCTTCATGGAGGGTAGCGACGGTTTTCTTTGCCATGCTTTAAAACAGATTATTTAATCTCCTTGTGCACAGTCATGCGCTTCAGGATGGGGTTATACTTTTTGAGTTCCAATCTCTCAGGGGTATTCTTACGGTTCTTTGTTGTAATATAACGGCTTGTTCCGGCCAGTCCACTTTCTTTCATCTCAGTGCACTCCAGAATTACCTGAACGCGGTTACCCTTAGCTTTTTTGCCTGCCATAACTATTAGTCTCCTATCACTTTAATGTCCTTCCAGTCTACAAAACCTTTAGCAACAGCCTGCTTCAGGGCAGCGTCCAGACCAACTTTATTAATCATACGCAGACCAGCGGCGCTGATCTTCAATTGAATCCAGCAAGCCTCCTCTACATAGTAGAACTTCTTGCTGAACAGGTTTACATCAAAGCTGCGCTTTGTGCGATGCTTTGAGTGAGACACATTATTACCAATCTGTGCCTTCTTTCCCGTAATCTGACAAATCTTAGACATTTCTATCTACTTTTTTGTGTTCCTAATTTATAACTTACTCCAAACAGGGTGCAAAGGTACATATTTTAATTGAGATTAGAAAGCAGAGCGTTAATATTTGCCAAACAATTAATATTTTTTAACTCTCTTCTTCTGTTTCAACTTGTGTTTTGAGGAAATCAAGGAACATTTGCATCACTTTGTTAGTGGCAATTGCGAGGTTAATATCACGTCCATGATCCTCTTCCACCTTCATCGTAATCTGCACATCCTGATTACCGCATGCCAACCAGATTGTACCAATGGGAATCTCCTTTGG
>JAUNHZ010000041.1 GCA_030523705.1 Bacteroidales bacterium | reverse complement strand
GTGTGAGGATATGGATGGGAATATCTGGTTAGGGTTCAATGAAGATCTCTATAGGTATAACTATACAGAAGACAATTTTACCCACATAGAGCACCCCATCCTCCAAGGAATAAGTAAAATTACAGCTCTCTGTGCAGGACATGAGCATGACATCTGGATTGGTTGCTATAAAGGAGGCATCAAATTCAATCCACAAGATCCTAACAAATGCCAGATCTTCAATAAATCAAGTGGCAGCAAGGAAGAAATAATATCCATGAAATGCCTGTACCTATCCCCTGTTGGAATGCTCATTTCAGGAACACCAACTGGTCTGGGAATGCTGAACACGCTATCTATCAATGAAAATACTACTACACCTAAAAGCTATATTTCCGACATCGTTTTCGTTAATAAACCAGAAGATATCGCATTGAAAGACATCATTGGGACCGACGATGATATCCGAACTCTGAACCGCCTAAAAATACCAGGCGAATATAATCACCTTGTATTAATTCTCTCCTCTTCCAGTTTGGAAAACCCAGAGAACAACAAATTTGCCTATCGTATTGATGGTATAGACAAAGACTGGATTACACTCCCAGAGAACGACATTATCATCTCCAACCTGCCCTATGGAACCTATAAACTCCGATACAAAAGTTGCAACAACAGTTTTGTCTGGGAAGATGAAGAAAATTTCATCTGGCTTGCAGTAACTCCACCTTGGTGGAGAACCACTTGGGCATACCTTGTTTATACATTAATACTTTTAGGCCTGGCCATACTGGGAGTCAAAAAATGGAACGCACGCCTGAAAGATAGATATTTTGCTACCATCGAAGAATACAAGCTGACCAAAGAGCAGGAATTTTTCCAGGCAAAATTCAGTTTCTTTACCAACCTGATTCATGAAATCAGAACGCCACTGACCCTCATCAAGCTCCCATTGGAAACCTTACAGCAAGAAGGAACCAGTAACGAGGAGTCTCTGGAAACCATTGACCGGAATGTCAACCACTTGCTGAATATCATTAATGAACTATTAGATTTCCAGAAGGCAGAGGCCGGTTCTATTACCCTGAATCCAAGAAAGACCAATATCAATGAATTGATCTTAGAATCTACACGTATCTTCCAGCAAGAGCTGAAAGGAAAGGGACTTACCCTTAGCTACCAATTGCCAGAGGAGCAAATTACCGCAGTCATTGATAAGACCAAGGTTTATCGCATCTTCATCAACCTGATTGGCAATGCCATAAAATATGCACAAAATGAAATTATCGTTCAATTACGTGCAACAAGCCAAGAAATGGAAATCATAGTTGAAGATGACGGCAAGGGCATCAGCAACGAGAAGAAAGAGTCTATCTTCCGCCCATTTTTCCAACAAGATGACGACAAGGCATTCTTAGGAACGGGCTTAGGCTTACCTTATTCACGTTCTATAGCCGAATGCCACAAGGGAACACTCTATGCACAGGATTCTACCCACTTTGAACATGGAACGTCCATGGTACTTACCTTGCCAACCCATGCGCTAAAAGAAGCCAATGTAGTCTCTATCAAGACCACAAAAACAATTGACAACCTAGACGGTATGTCGGAAGAGCCAACAGTAAATAAGGAAAAGAAATACACCATTCTGGTGGTAGAAGATAACGCAGAACTCCGAAAGGCCATCACTACCAACCTGAAAAACTGGTACACGGTACTCACAGCAGAGAACGGTAAGGAGGCACTTGAGGTATTAAAACGAGAGGCTGCCGATGTGGTGGTAACAGACTTGATGATGCCAGAAATGGATGGTTTGGAACTCTGTGGAAAAATAAGAAATACCGAAGATTGCGCTCATGTTTCCATTATCATACTAACCGCTAAGATTGCCTTGGAAACCAAAGAAAAAGGTTTGAAGAAAGGAGCCGATGTCTTTATGGAAAAACCATTCTCCATCGCCCAGCTGCACCAACAGATAGAGAATCTGATCCAGAGCCGTATCCAGTTCCATAAGCGCATGCAGATGGTTTCTACAAATCTGGGGCAGGAAGAGGCTGTTGACATGGGTATGAACCAAAATGAGTTTAAGTTCATCAATCGCTTGAACAAGATCATCAAGGAGAACATCCAGGAAGAACTCTCTATAGACATTTTGGCATCCATGCTGAACATGAGTCGTTCTTCTTTCTACCGTAAGCTGAAATCACTGTCGGATCTCACACCAAACGACTATGTCCGCAACTATCGCCTTGATCTTGCGGCACAGATGCTAAAACAAGGAAAACAAATCACACAAGTATATGAAGAAACAGGATTCAAATCCTCTTCTTATTTCAGTAAATGTTTCAAAGACAAATTCGGCATTCTCCCAAAAGAATTCCAGAAAAACCATTTAGATATTGACCATGAAAGCTAATCTATCCTATTTGATCTTTCTCTTTTCCGTACTGGTGAGTTGCCAGTCTGTGACTACAGATACATTCCAGAATCCGCTTCTAGAAACAGGACTCAACCCTAGTTGCGTATTCTATAATGGTGTATATTATTATACACAAGGAAATAATTCCAGCATACAAATCTGGGAGACTACAGATATCACCAAATTAAACGAAGCGAAGACCAAGCAAGTTTGGGCGGCAGAGAACCCAGATTCCATGCAGAATATCTGGGCTCCGGATTTGCAACGGATAGACGGGAAATGGTATATCTATATGTCTGCAGGCAATAGCAATCGCGCCAGTCGCCATATCTATGTGTTGGAAAATACCGCAGAAAAACCTACAGAAGGAACCTTTATGCTGAAAGGTATGATTACACTCGATGCTGGATCAAACTGGGGCATAGAACCCACGTCATTTGTACACAAGGGAAAGCAATACTTAGTCTGGGCAGGTCAGGAAGAAGACGCCTTACAATTAGGCTTTGAGACCAAAATCAACCTCTACATTGCCTTGATGGAGAATCCCTGGACACTTGCTTCGGAGAGAGTCTTAATCTCAAAACCGGAGTTTGAATGGGAACGGGAATGGATAAACGAAGATGGCATACGAGCTGCCAAACCTTACTACTGCAATGAATCACCAGCTTTCACCTATTCTCCAGACTCTACCCAGTTGGAGATATTCTTTAACTCCAATAGTTTCTCCACGGTCTATCACTGTGTAGGTGTGATTACTGCTCAGGCAGAAGCAAACCTTCTGGACGCCTCATCATGGATCAAGAATCCCGAGCCTGTTTTCCTACAGAATCCTACAGACTCTGTGTTAGGCCCTGGAGGACTATGCTTCATTCCAAGCTCCGATGGGACAGAATCATACCTACTCTATCATGCACGCTCAGACATGACAACACAGCAGAATGCCAAGGGTCAGCCTAACTCCAGCCCAAGACTTCAGAAAATAGTCTGGGGTAAAGATGGCTTACCATCACAGGAAATGAAACTTGGAACCGAATAAAAGATTAGTCTTTCTTTACCAAGAAAATGCTCAGCTCATAAAGCAAGCAAAGTGGAAGCGACACAATACTCAGTGTAAATGGATCACTCGTTGGAGTAATAATGGCCGCCAATACCACAATAGCCACAATAGCGTGTCTTCTGTATTTTCGCAGCATACTGCGCTTGAGCAAACCTATCAGAGAGAGTAGCCAAGTAACCAATGGCAATTCAAAAGCCAAGCCCATGCAAATGACCAGCATCATGAAATTATCCATGTAACTATTCAGGGACAGCATGGTTACAATAGAAGTGCTCAACTCGTAATTAGCCAAAAACCGCAAGGTGATAGGGAAAACCACGAAATAACCAATAGAAACTCCGATAAAAAACATGCCAGATCCTAACAGCATGGCTTTCTTAATGCCTTTCTGCTCATGTGGATACAGAGCTGGCTGTACAAATTTCCACACCTCCCACAGTAAAAAAGGTACCGTTACAATCACGGCCAGCATGAAAGATGTAGAGCATCGAATCAAGAACGGAGCCGTCAGATTGATATTCTGCAACTCAATGTTTTGATTGATGGCCAGGAAATCATCTTCTATATTCATGGAAGAACTGAAATCTCTGATCCACTGATAGAAAATGAAATCCCGATGACAAGGGCCTAGAATAACCGTGTCAAAGATAGACGGCATAATGATGAAAAACAAGATGGTCAAAACCAACCAGATACCCACCACTCGGAACAACACCACCCGGAGTGCATCCAAGTGGTCCCAAAACGACATGCCTTCTTCTTTTTCCGCCATTATTCTAGACCCTTACCTTATAGGATAAAAATTATTCTTTCTTGTTTTCATCCTTTCCTTCAATTCCATCTTTGAAGTTTCGGATGCCTTTTCCCATTCCTTTCAACAGCTCAGGAATCTTCTTACCCCCGAAAAGAAGTAACACTACTATGAGTATTACAATCCACTCTGCGCCAGTTGGGATGAACAAAGGTAGAATAAAACTACACATACTCCAAATTATTTAGCAAAATATTTTTTCGCGTTATAATAACAGATGTTCTCTACGATCTGGCCAATATAGTCGATTTCAGATGCAGGCAACAAGCCTTTCTGGATATCGTCACCTAACAGGTTACACAGAATGCGACGGAAATACTCATGACGAGGATATGACAGGAATGAACGGCTATCTGTCAGCATACCAACGAACTGGCTCAACAATGCCTGACGGGACAAGGTGTTCATCTGTGCTTCCATACCATCGAGCTGATCCAGGAACCACCAGCCTGAACCCCACTGAATCTTACCAGGAGTCTTACCATCCTGGAAGTTCTGGATCATGGCAGCAGTTGCCTCGTTCTCACAAGGGTTGATGTTGTAGAGAATAGTCTTGGTCAACAAATCCTCCTGAGAGAGCGTATCTAAGAACTTTGCAATCTGATTAGTTGAAGAGAATGCTCCGATGGTATCGAAACCAACGTCTGGACCCAGTTTCTTGAACATACGGGAATTAGTATTACGCAATGGACCGAAGTGGAACTGTTGAATCCAGCCCTTCTTGGCATTCATTCTTGCGAAATCCAGCAACAGTGAAGTCTGCAGCTTCTCTACCTCGCAAGGAGTCAGTTCATTGCCGCCACGAACCTTAGCGAACAAAGCGTCAGCCTCTGCCTTTGTGCACTCTGCCCATGGGAACTGGCTTACACCGTGGTCAGCTACATTACAGCCATTCTCAGCAAAGAAATCCTGACGCTTCTGCAGAGCCTCCATCAAGGTATCATAAGTGGTGATCTCTACACCAGAAACCTCAGCAAGCTTATCTACATAGGCATTGTAAACCTTTGCATCAGCTACAGCCATAGCCTTGTCAGGACGCCAAGCAGGATTTACTACGATATTGAATGCTGTGTCAGCCTTGATAGCTTGATGATACTCCAAGGTATCGATAGGATCATCGGTAGTACAGATTGACTCTACATTGTAGCGCTTCATATAGCCGCGTGCAGAAGATTCTGGCAACTGCAACTGACGGTTACACTCATCAAAAATCTCCTTTGCTGTCTCTGGCTTCAAGATCTTGTCAATGCCAAATGCAGTCTTCAGCTCCAAGTGAGTCCAGTGATACAATGGGTTACGCATAGTATTAGGAATGGTAGCAGCCCACTTCTCGAACTTCTCCCAGTCCGAAGCATCACCGGTAATGAAATGCTCATCAACACCATTTGCACGCATTGCACGCCACTTGTAGTGGTCTCCACCCAACCAGATCTCTGTGATTGAACGGAAACGATAATCATCAGCAACCTGCTTTGGAGGGATATGACAGTGATAGTCTATGATAGGCAACTTCTCTGCATGCTCATGATAAAGCTGCTTTGCCCATTCTGTCTGCAACAGAAAATCTTCATTGATAAAACTCATAGTATCTAAATTTTAGCATTTAACAGGATTGTACTTTGGAACCAAGACCTTCAAGCAGCACCAGCCTAAGATATAAGCTACAGAGCAGATGCAGAAGATGATGAAGTAACCGGCAGGCTTACCTACAAAGCCCATGAACTCCATATTGGTAGAACCGGCATAGTCGAACAGGTTACCAGAGAACTTATTGATAGCAAATGAACTGATACCACCAGCCAGACCGTTGATACCGGTAACTGTACCTACCAGGCTCTTTGGGAACAAGTCACTGGTAACAGAGAACAGGTTGGCAGACCAAGACTGGTGAGCTGCACCGGCAAAACCGATGATGATGATTGGGAACCAGTAGCTGTAGTCGCCCAATGGCTGTGCAAACAGAGCCAGCAATGGAATGACTGCGAACACCAGCATTGCCTTCAGACGGGCATCGTATGAGTTCAAGCCGGTCTTGTCCATGATGATGGTAGGCAACTTGCCGCCATAGATAGAAAGCATGGTGATAGCATACAGCACGAAGATCAGCAACATGGCCGTAGGGTTGTTAGATGGCAAGTTATATACATCTGACAAGTAAGCAGGAGTCCAGAACAGGAAGAACCACCATACACCATCGGTAACCAGCTTAGCCAGGAAGATAGCCCAAGTCTGTGGCAACTTGATAATCTCGCTGAAAGGCATCTTCTTTTCATTGGCAGCAGAAACCTCAGGCTCAGCTGCAGCATCCTGGTTGATGTACTCCAGCTCTGCGCTGTTCACACGGTCAGACTCCTCTGGCTTGTTGTACAGGAACATCCAGAAGCCCATCCAGATGAAACCTAAGGCACCAATCAGGATGAAGGCCATTTCCCAACCGTTACCCCAGCCAATCTCCTTAAAGTAGCCGGCCAATGAAGGGATAGAGATAGGAGCAACCAATGCGCCAACGGTAGAACCTGCGTTAAAGATTGAAGTTGCAAATGCACGGTCTTTCTTTGGGAAATACTCAGCAGTTACCTTGATAGCAGCAGGGAAGTTTCCTGATTCACCCATACCCAAGATGACACGCGCAGCAATGAAGAAATACACACTGGTGGTTGCAATCATGGTAGCAGCAGCACCTGTAGCCTTCAACATTTCTTCTGTACCGCCCAAATTCAGTGTCCACTCTGTAGCTACGCCACAGACTGCATGCAAGCAAGCACCCAGAGACCAGATACCAATAGCCCACAAATAACCCTTCTTGGTGCCCATCCAGTCAATGAAACGTCCAGAGAAGATGTTTGCTACTGCATATACAATAGAGAAGATTGCTGCAATGTCACCATAGTTGGAGTCGGTCCAGTGGAATTCAGGAGCAATAAAGTCCTTCCAAGTCAATGAAAGAACCTGACGGTCCATATAGTTAACGGTCGTTGCTATAAAAAGCAAGCAGCAGATGACCCATCTGAAGTTTGTTTTTTTCATAGTAAAAAATGATAGTTCCCCCCAAGCCTATAAAAGCTTGGGAGGAATAGATTTAGAATTTAGTTACAACATTGAATACTTCGCTGCACTTGTCAGTGATATACTGCCAGTCTTCTGCAGCAATCTTATCTTTTGGGAACAGCTTAGAGCCCATGCCTACTGCATAAACTCCGGCCTTGAACCAACCAGAGAGATTTTCCTCTGTAGGCTCTACTCCGCCTGTTACCATCAGTTTGGTCCAAGGCATTGGAGCCAACAGACCCTTCACGAACTTAGGACCAAGGACATCGCCTGGGAATACCTTAATCAAATCGCAGCCTACCTCCATGGCAAAGCCAACCTCTGATACGGTACCACAACCTGGGACATAAGGAACACCTCTACGGTTGCAAACCTTAGCAATCTCTGGGTTGAACAATGGACCTACAACGAAGCAAGCACCCAGCTGCATATACAGAGAAGCTGTACCAGGATCAACTACTGAACCTACGCCAATAGCCATCTCTGGACATTCCTTAGCAGCGAATTTCACTACTTCAGCAAATACCTCATGTGCGAAATCACCACGGTTAGTGAACTCAAAAGCCTTTACACCACCATCGTAGCAAGCCTTTACCACTTTCTTTGCAATTTCTGCATCCTTGTGATAGAAAACAGGTACTACAGGAGCTGCACCAATCTTCTGCATCACACTCATCTTATCAAATTTTGCCATTGTTTTTTATCTTTGAACACGTCCGTTTGCATTACCACCGGCAAGGGCCTCAACCTCTGCCTCTGATACCAAGTTAAAGTCACCATTGATTGTATGCTTCAAAGCAGAAGCTGCTACCGCAAACTCCAGTGCCTCACCCTGAGTAGCCTTAGTCAGCAAGCCATGAATCAAACCACCAGAGAATGAGTCACCACCACCTACACGGTCAATGATAGGATTGATTTCATAACGCTTAGACTGATAGAACTCCTTACCGTTATAAATCAAAGCCTTCCAACCATTGAATGTTGCAGAATAAGACTCACGTAAAGTAGATACTACATACTTGAACCCAAACTCAGCCATCATCTGCTTAAAGATACCCTCGTATCCAGCAGCATCGGTCTGACCACCTTCTACATCTGCATCTGGCTTGAAGCCTAAGCAAAGTTCTGCGTCTTCCTCGTTACCGATACATACGTCAACGTACTGCATCAATGGCTTCATGATGCTGATAGCCTTCTCTGAGGTCCACAGCTTCTTGCGGAAATTCAAATCTACAGATACGGTTACACCGTGACGCTTAGCAGCCTCACAAGCCAACTTAGTCAATTCAGCAGCCTTATCAGAGATAGCAGGAGTAATACCAGACCAGTGGAACCAGTCTGCACCTTCCATGATAGCATCGAAATCAAAATCCTCTGGATTTGCCTCAGCAATGGCAGAATGTGCACGGTCATAGATTACCTTTGAAGGGCGCATACTTGCACCTGTCTCGGCATAATACAAACCAATTCTGTCACCACCACGGGTAATATACTGCGTATTTACACCATAACGACGTAATGCGTTTACGGCAATCTGACCAATCTCATGCTTTGGCAACTTAGTTACCAGATAAGCCTCATGACCATAGTTAGCACAGCTGATAGCTACGTTAGCCTCACCACCGCCAGGGATGATGCGGAAACTCTCTGTCTGGATGAAACGGTCGTTACCTGCTGGCGAAAGGCGCAGCATGATCTCACCTAAAGTAATTATCTTTCCCATGATTAATAGAGTGTTTTAGCAATACCTAATTCCATACCACGAATCTCTGCCAACTCACGCATACGGCCCAAGCAAGTATAACCAGGGTTGGTCTTCTTACCATTCAGGTCGTCAATAATCTGATGACCATGGTCTGGACGCAAAGGAATAGAGCAACCACGCTGCTGCTGAACCTCAAGCATAGCCTTCAAGAACTCATAGGTATCCAAGTCACCCTCGAATGTCCACTTCTCATAGAAGTCGCCTTCCTCGGTCTGGGTAACCACGCGCAAGTGAACGAAGTTGATACGCTCACCGAAACGACGCATCATACCTACCAAGTCATGCTTACCTGCACCACCAAAGCTACCAGTACACAAGCAGAGGCCGTTACTCTTGTTAGGCACTGCATCGATAATCTTCTGGAAGTCCTCGGCAGAAGAAAGGATACGTGGCAAGCCTAAGATTGGCATAGGAGGGTCATCTGGGTGGATAACCATATAAACGCCTGCTTCGTCAGCCACTGGACAGATTTCTGACAAGAAATAAATCAAGTTATTGCGCAGACGCTCTGCATCGATGTCCTTGTAGCGGTCCAGCTCACCCTGGAACTGATCCAGTGTAAAGCTTTCCTCTGAACCAGGCAGACCTGCAATCATGGTACGGGTCAGCGTATGGATTTCTTCCTCATCCATCTGCTCGAAACGAGCCTTAGCCTTAGCAATCTGTTCTGGAGTATATTCCTTCTCAGCACCTGGGCGCTTCAAGATGAACAGGTCGAATGCCATGAAAGCAGCCATCTCAAACATCAAACCGTGACTACCATCCTCGAATACATAGTTCAAGTTGGTACGGGTCCAGTCCAAAACTGGCATGAAGTTATAGGTAACCATATTGATGCCACAAGCACCCAGGTTACGCAGACTCTGCTTATAATTGTCGATATACTGCTGGAAGTTGCCCTCCTGAGTCTTGATGTGCTCATGTACTGGAACACTCTCAACACCACTCCACTTCAAGCCTGCAGCCTCAATCTCGTTTTTACGAGTCATGATTTCCTCAACGGTCCATACCTGTCCGTTTGGAATATGGTGCAATGCAGTGATAACACCTGTAGCACCTGCCTGACGGATGTCACTCAAGCTGACTGGGTCCTTTGGACCGTACCAGCGCATGGTTTGTTCACATAAAAATGCCATATCTTTTAATTTTTATAATTAGATTCAGGTTACAAAATAATGAAATTTTCTTGTAAATTGCAAATTAGCCTCTGCCGTTATTCCCTATTCTTGCAAAAATGATAAGATTTTAGATAACTTTGACTAATTAGTCGCCAAGTGTGCTAAATTTATACACTGTTACGGCTGTAAAAGTCTCACCAGGTCTTAACACGGTACTTGGGAATGCGGGAACATTTGGTGAATTTGGGAAATGGGTTGTCTCCAGACAAATGGAATTATACTGATTGTATGGTATGCCATGCTTACCTATCAAACTGCCGTTATGGCTGTTTGCGGTATAAACCTGGATACCTGGCTGGGTAGTATAGACTTCCATGACACGACCTGTTCCTTCATCACTCAGACATGCTACAGGCTTCTCCAGACTTGGCTCCACCAGTTGGAAACAGTGGTCGTAACCATTTCCGCCAAAAGCCAGCTGCTCATTCTCTGCCTTCATGTCCCGACCAATGAGCTTAGCCTCACGGAAATCAAATGGCGTGTTCTCCACACTCAGCATCTTTCCTGTGGACAGTTTTTCTGCATCAATCTCAGAAATACTGTCGGCTGCCACCCAAAGTTTCTGGTCCACAATTTCCTTGGACATGTCACCCGACAAGTTAAAGAAAGAATGATTAGCCATATTCACCACCGTTGGAGCAGTGGTAGTAGCACTGTAGTCAATCTTCAAGCCATTGTCGGCAGTCAGGGAATAGGTCAGGTTTACAGTCAGCTCACCAGGGAAGCCATTCTCACCATCGGGTGAGACATACTGAAGTACCAAATGTGTATTGTCTGACTCAACAACAGACCACACTCTATTGGCAAAACCAGGGCTTCCACCATGAATGATGTGCTTATCGCCACCCGCATCGAGTTTATAGGTCTGCCCATCCAAATCGAACTGGGCACCTGTAATACGGCCAATATAGCGTCCCATAGCAGCACCCAGGTTCTGTTTGATTTCCATGTAGTTCTTCACGTTGTCAAAACCACAGACCACGTCACCCATGTTGCCATCCTTATCTGGCACCCAGAGTGAAACTACACGACCTCCATAATTTGTGATGGACACTTCCATGCCGGTTTCACTCTTCAGGGTATAGAGCGCAATCTCATTCCCATCCAGTTCACCTACAAAATCCTCTGGGTTCAGTTCACAAGGGGCAACCACTACGGTTTCCTCAGCCTTAGGCGTATGACTACAACCAAAGAACAAACTACCTGCAATTACAGCCAGCAGGTAACGGCCATAAGCGCGAACATTCATCATGCTATTCTATTTAAATAGTTTTGGAGCAAATTCAGTAAGATAGATACGCCAGTTCTTCCAGATATGACCGCCATCGGTCTCCAGATACTCATAAGGATATCCCTCTTTGTCTAATAATGCGCGGAAATCCTTATTTGCGTTATACAAGAAATCGGTCTTTCCGATAGCAATATAGTACAAAGCAGGCTTCTTGCTGAAGAAATTCTTCAGTGTGCCTTCGAAATCTCGGTAGATTGGAACATCTGGTCCATTGGATACGCCATTCGCACCCATTGTAATGGCAGCGCTGAACAAGCCTACATAATTAAACATATCTGGATAATATTTACTGATATGCAAGCTATGGAATCCACCCATGGAAAGACCGGCGATAGCTCTGCTCTGCTTCTTAGGAATAGTACGGAAATTCTTGTCTATGAAGTTCACTACTTCCGTGAAGTTCGTTTCCCATACACCGGTCACACGGGTAAGACCGGTTCCTGGCATCGCGTTATCTGAGCCGAAGCCAGGAGCAGCCTCCTGGGTGATATTACCATTGGTAATGACCACAATCATAGGTTCAGCCTTGCCACTGGCAATCAGGTTATCCATAATCTGGATGGCACGTCCCTGCGTACACCATGACTCCTCATCGCCACCAGCGCCATGCAGCAGGTAGAATACTGGGTATTTCTTCTTGCTGGTCTCATAACCGGCTGGTGTATAGACAGTCAGTCGGCGGTCAAAACCTTGGCATGCACTTGGATACCACATCTTGGTTACGGTACCGTGAGGAACAGCCTGCACCTTATATAAATCAATGCGAGGGTCACCATCCACATACAAGATATTGGTCAAGGTGGCCATATCACGCTTCAAGTACACATTGCTTGGGTCATTGGTAGTACGACCATCGACAATGAAAGAATAGGTGTACATTTCGGGAGCCACAGGCTTTGGAGTAGTATATTCCCAAACGCCATCCTTACCTTCCTTCATCTGACCATACGTTTCCACTTCCATGGTTCTGCCGTTCACCATACGAGTTTCTGTAGGCATAAATTCGCCCTTCACTTCCACCGTTACAGCCTTAGGTGCCACCAAGCGGAAAGTCACAGTCTTATCTGAATTGATTTCTGGAGAAACCACTTTAGAAGCACCAAAAAGTGCCTGTTGTGCCTGTACACTGCTTACTGCAGCGAACAGTGCTATAAAAAAGAATAATTTTTTCATGATACAAGCCACTTTTTACTTAAACAAACGAGGAGCAAACACACTCAGGTAAACACGCCAGTTGCGCCAGATATGTCCACCATCGGTTTCCATATATTCACAAGGATAGCCATGCTCATCAAGATATGCCTTCAGGCTATCCATGCCTTTCTTTGCATTGTCTGTCTTACCGCAAGCCAGGAAATAGAGAGCTGGCTTATTGGCAAACAACTTAGCCATCTGAGCATCGAAATTCACATATACTGGGCAGGTAGTATTCTCTCTGTCACCAATTCTTGCACCAGAGAACAAGCCTACATAGTGGAATTTGTCTGCATAATACTTAGAGATATTCAGAGAATGCATACTACCCATGGAAAGACCAGCGATAGCACGATGTTTCTTATCTGTATAGGTACGGAAATTCTTTTCAATGAAAGAGATCACTTCAGGGAAGTGAAGCTCAAAACCACCTTCCATAGCTTGCTTGGTAGCACGCATTGAAGGCACAGTAAATCCTTCTGGGCTTTCACCAGGA
This sequence comes from Bacteroidales bacterium, assembly GCA_030523705.1. Lineage (GTDB taxonomy): Bacteria > Bacteroidota > Bacteroidia > Bacteroidales > Bacteroidaceae > Minthousia. The sequence continues at coordinate 3,934 of JAUNHZ010000041.1, read as the reverse complement.
GCTGCTTCTGCCCAAGCATTGCCATTGGTCATGACTACAATCATAGGCTCTGCCTTACCTTGGGCAATCAAATTATCTAAAACTTGTGAGGTACGGCCTAAGGTCATCCAAGCCTCCTCGTCACCACCGGCTCCGTGCAATAAGTAGAATACAGGATATTTCTTGTTACTGCTTTCATAACCGGCTGGGGTATATACTGTCAGCTTGCGGTCCATGCCTAAAGTGGCAGAATGGTACCACATACGACGAATGGAGCCATGAGGAACTCTGTTAACTCTGTAAAGGTCACCCTTGTCTCCCTTTTCTTTGGATATAATAAACGTGTTTGTGATAGAAGCAACATCGCGACTATATGCGATATTGTTAGGATCATTGATTTTTAATCCATCAACAATCAATGAATAGCTATACAATTCTGGGGCAAGTGGTGCCGAGGTATATTCCCAGATACCATCCTTGTTCTCTGCCAAGTTAGCCACTGCACCATTCTCTAGGAAATCACCTGTTACCTGCACACTCTTGGCTTTTGCTCCATTATAGCGTATGGTCACCGAATTATCGGCGTTTACCTCTGGAGATTGAATGGTAATACGATTAAAAATTGCTTGTTGTGCCGAAGCCAAGAAAGGCAGAAATGCCCATAAAAGGAATGCTATATGTTTTTTCATAGTCTAATTTTGAAATAAGGATGGGGCGTTCCTTCCCCATCCTTATTATATTTATGTAAATAATCAGTGATTACTTAGCACAAGCTTCAACAGCCTCTTCCCAAGTACTGAACATAGGAGCGTTAGCATCGTAGCCATCATAACCTAAGTTCTGGTACAACTGAGCATCAGCATTAGCATTGATAGCACCGATTGGAATAGGCCAATACATGTTGTACTTGTCAATGATGAACTGACCAGTTGACTTAGTAGCCTGAGCAGTAAAGGTCTTACCGTTGTTGTAATAACCACCTGTACGAGTACAACGCTTGTACCAGTAGCTACCACCATTGTTGTCAGTACCCTGCTGCTTATCGTAAGTATTTACGTCGTAAGTCTCACCCCACTCATCAGCAATACCTGTCATTGCCAAGCAGAGAGATACACGCTTCAACTCTACGTTACGCCACTCTTCCATGAACAACTCACGAGCACGCTCGTCCATGATTGAACCAATGTTGAAGTTTTCTTTAGTGTACATATAGTCACAATGAGCACGCTCACGCAACTTATTCACATCGGCAACAGCTGCATCAATATTATTCAGATACAGGTTAGCCTCTGCACGGATCAAGTAAACCTCTGCCAGACGATACAAGTACCAGCTACCATTAGAACCATTTCTTGCACCATCGTAACGGTCTGCAGAAGCCTGAGCCTCACGCTCCTCATCCTTGATGTAATAGATGTAGTGTGGCCAGTCATACCAACGACGCAAGGTATCGGTACAAAGCTCTTCACCTGTTACAGGATCATTACGCATAATGTTCTTGCCATACCAAACTGTACCACCATGTTTTGGGTCAGCATTCTTAGTATTCACGTTGTTGTACTTCAGGTCTTCCATACGAACCCAGTTACCAACCTCAGAGCTGTGACGCAAGTCACCCTTGTCCTCTACACCATCGAACTTCCAAAGACCCTTCTGGAACCAGTAAGTAGTATGGAAATTACCACAACCACGACCCAGAGTCTGCCAGTAACCTAAGTTGGCATCCCAGTTCGCATTGTTACGAGGGTAGTTATTCAATGCCTGATTACCATCAGGAGCCTTAACGTATGCATTGAAGAAGAATGGACAGTTACCCTTCAACAATGGGAAGTAAACCAAACCGTCAGAGTGAGAACCCTGGTTAACGATACCTGTAATACACTCTGTATTCGCAGCAATCATCTTGTTTACTGGACGATGCAAGTCCCAGATAACGTTAGGAGTAATCTTCCAAGATGGGTTCATCAGCTGCTCCTGAGTACCGAAACATTCGTACATCAGTTCCAAACCACTTGTGCTTTTGTCAAGCAACTCATCACAAATTTTCTTAGCCTTCTCATACTGGCCATCTGCCAAGTAAGCCTTAGCCAACAATACCTTGACACCTTCCTTGTTGATCATACCCTTTGTGCTCATCTCCTTCTGGCTAGGAACATCTACTACAGCCTCTTCCAAGTCCTTTACGATGAAGTCAATGATGGCATCACGCTTGGTTGACTGATAGTCTTTCTTGATACCCTTTACCACTGAAGTTACCAAAGGCACGTTACCCCACTGGAATACCAAGTTATAGTTACGCCATGCTCTGTGGAACTTTGCACGACCCAGAGTAGCCTTGGTAGTTGGAGTCTGTTCCATCTCAGAACAGTAATCAATTACCTGGTTGGCATACATGATACCATCGTAGAAATAGTTCCAGAAATAAAGGATGGCATTCTCACGAGCCTGGTCAATTTCACTCACCAGACCATTAGGAGTCAACATAGACTTGATATCACATGGCATGTAAGCCTCATCGGTCTTAGATGCAACTACTACATCAGAGAACAAATACTCTGTCATGATAGGAATGAAGTTATCCTGGTCACCAGAGAAGATATACTTGATGTGACGGTCCAATGTTGCCAGCAATGCCTCCTGACCTGCAGTTGAAGTCAATGTGTTCTCAGGTGCATAGAATGACAATGGATCAGGATTCAAGAAGTCTCTTGAGCAAGAGCTGAACATGGTAACTCCTGCAATAGCCAGCATGGTAATGCGGCCGAATTTCTTAAATATATTTTTCATAATCGTAATCCAATTTATAAGGTTAAGCTAACACCGAAAGTATAGGTACGGTTTGAACCACCGTAGTAACCAGAACCTGCCTGATCTGAACCTGCGAATGAACGACCACCCTTTCTGTTAGAGAAGTAAGTTTCAATATCACCGTATTCCCAAGTCTTGCAGAACTTAACCAAGCCCAAGTTCTTGACAGTAACGAATACTCTTGCCTTCTCAATACCCAGCTTCTTCAAAGACTTAGATGGGATGTTATATGCAGCAGAGAGGTTCTCGAAACGGATGTGAGAAGCGTTATAAACCTGATACAATGCAGGAACACCCTTAGGAACAGAAGCACCAATACGCAAGAAATCGTTAGTAGGATTTTCAATGGTCCAATATGTACCACTTCTTGGAGTCATCAAACCGAAGTCAACCTGACCACCATCGTTGAAGTTGTTCATGAAGTAGTTAGAGATCTGCTTACCACCGAAGTTTCCATAAACATTGAATGCCAAAGTCCAATTCTTCTTGATAACGAACTCATTACGCAACTGTACGTGAATAGGATGAGTAGTCTGACCTAAGAACTGACGGTCATCATCATTATAAATACCATCATTATTAACATCTTCTACCTTAGGGTCACCAGGCTGCTGAGCATACTTAGCTGCCTCCTGCCACTCGTCTGCCTGCCAAGTACCGATAGTCTTGAACATCCAGATTTCGTTAATTGGCTTACCAATGAACCAACGGTTATCGATATCATTGATTTCCTTACCGTTCTCATCATACTCATAATACAAGTGCTTGATACGGTTCTTGTTCCAAGTGAATGAGAATGAAGAATTCCACTGGAAGTTCTTCTTCTTGATGTTCTGAGTGTTGATAGAGATTTCCAAACCATCGTTTGTTACCTCACCCAAGTTAGTTGTTACAGAATCGAAACCAGTCATACGAGGCAGTTTCTGACCCATAATCATATCGGTTGTATTCATCTTGTAGTAATCAATGGTAGAAGTAATTCTTCCATCAAAGAAACCCAAATCCAGACCTACGTTCCAAGAAGTGGTCTTCTCCCACTTCAACTTAGGGTTAGCCAAACGGTCAACATACAAGTACTTGATAGTAGTCAACTCACCCTCAAATCCGCAAGTAAACTTCAAAAGGACTCTTTGAAGCCGAAGAGTCC
>JAUNHZ010000227.1 GCA_030523705.1 Bacteroidales bacterium | reverse complement strand
TGCAACGAAAAATTATATTATCTTAGTAAGAGCATGGGACATGCGAGACTCAGGTCTACTCAGTACTATTACTCTTTAACGCCAGTGATGGCAGACATCCTATTAGAAAAAACGAACGACTCATTTAATGAAATTATACCAGATTTAGATTATGAATAACAAGGCATCAAAAGAAGCATGCACCATTGCACGATATATAAACGATTGGATACTACGATATGTCCCTACAATAAGAAATTGTAGTGAGTGTACAATAAAAAGGTATAAGGTAACCATATCATTGTATCTGTCTTTCTTAGAACAAGAGATGAAAGTAACTCAATCATCTTTCTCATTCCGTCATTTTGAGCAGGTTTTTATTGAACAGTGGATAGAATGGCTTAAGAATGTTAGACATAATAGTCCTGCTACGTGCAATCTGAGATTGTCAACGATACGAGCTTTCTTAGACTATCTGGGAACTAGGGACAAAACGTATCTTTATCTTAGTACTGAAGTAAGGAACATCAACAATCAGAAGGTCGCAAAGCGAAAAGTTAGTGGCATAAGTGAGAATGCAGTCAAAGTCCTAATGAATATGCCTAACAGGAAAACAAAGACTGGTCGAAGAGACCTTACCTTGTTTACAATTATGTATGGTACGGCAGCCAGGCTTAATGAGGTCTTGTCCATCAGATTGGAGGATGTGCACTTAGAGGGAAAGAAACCTTTTATATCTGTGATAGGCAAAGGCTCCAAAAATAGACCATTATATTTACTTCCCAAAGCAGTGACTCACTTGAAGACATTTATTAGGGAATGGCATGCAGATTTTGACAAAAAACATATTTTGTTTTATTCGGTAAGTAAAGGCATGAATGCGAAGATTAGTCAAACTGCTGTGGATAAGCAGTTGAAGAAGTATGCCAAATTAGCGCATCAATTGGATGAAAGCATTCCTGAAAATCTTCATTGCCATCAGTTGCGGCATGCCAAAGCCCAACATTGGTTAGACCATGGAATAAATATTGTAGAAATATCTAAAATGCTTGGGCATGAAAGTGTAGAGACAACCATGATCTATTTAGACATAACAATTGAACAGGTGAAAAATGCTCTGGTGACAATAGTAGATGATTGTGATGAAAAAGAATGTAAGAAATGGATAGAAAACAAAGGAAAATTGATTACGCTATGTAACTTCTAACGGCATTTATGCACAAATGAAATCCCAACCTCACCAATCATAAAGTATACATAATCAGCATAAAAATACAAGAGGTTGGGATTTTAAATCAGTTAGGATTTGGGCATAAATCCAAAAGATTTGATTTATGCCCGTATAGCCGGTAGCACAGCTTATAGACGGTTATTCTTTGCCGTCCTCGTTATCTTTCATAGTTAGAATTTCCAGCTTGGTGACAGCGAAGATGATCTTGCTGCGCTTCTTGCCATCCTCTTCCCATGTGTCGGGCTTGAAGAATCCGTAGCAGCCTACGTACTTACCTTTCAGGTCCTTCAGCTCATCCTTCTTGTCGTTGGAGATCCATTTCTCAACAGGAAGGAGTGCGGTCTTGGTAGACTTCTCATCACCCTTGTTCTCTGTGTGGCTCACTGAAAGGCAGAAACGAGCAACTGAGCTCTTCTCAAATTCCTTAACTTCAGGTACTGTAGCGACGAATGCGCTGATTGAAAACTCATTAAACTTTTTCATAATTTCTAAATTTTAATTGGTTTATATTCAATTTATTCGAGGCAACCAAACGACGCGGGAAAGTGGTGCGACGGGGATTTATCTGTGAATACACGTTTTGTTTATTGCCCATAGGCAAAGACTTGTCGGTAAAGAAAAAGGAAGATTCATGGAAAAATCATTGTCCAAGGCCGGAGGCAGTCCACGCAGGGCCGAAATTAAAAAGGCACCCGCTTCGTAACTTCGCGGAGAATAAATGAGTATAACGCCAAGATTAAAATAGAAAGAAAAAGTATGAGTTGATAGCGCATAGGTAACAGTGCCGTTATGGAATGGAAGGAAGAGCCAGTTGCTTCTGCCAGTGAGCCGGAGAACAAGCGTGATGAGTGCCAAGGATGCTCCCATGTTGAGACGGTACCTCAGATAAGAAACGACAAGATGAATGAGCAGGCTAAAGGGATGACAGGCTGCTACACGGATAAATGCAGAGACAGGAAGAGGATGGTAAGAAGCCAGCATAGGATGAAAGCAACCATTGGAGATTCATGAAAGATAATGGGGACGGCAAAGCCCAAACAGAGACTTGTGCTACTGGCCATACGGGCATGACTGCAGACACAGCACATCAGACATGACACACTGATAAATAACTTTTAGAATTTGTAATAGCTGGCCCAGAGTGCGCAGGCTAATTACAGAACAAACATGAAATCACCAACCATTACTCAGGCAACAGCCTAACGAAAGGTCATTTTTGCGTATTCACTCCTGCGTTTCTTGTTCGCTTCCTTATTCTTGGCGCATCACCAAAGAATAAGGAAGCCAGGCTTTTTCGCCTGGCTCCATCAGAATGGAGAATCTTATATTTTTCCTTGTTCAGAGTAACTATAGTAGCATCCATCCGTCACTATCACATGATCGGCTAAGTGGATGCGCATGACCTCGCAAGCTTTCTTCACGCTCTGAGTCAGCATGTCATCATACTTGCTTGGATAAAGGCTACCACTGGGATGGTTATGGCATATGGCCATGATTGTGGCATTATTAAGGACTGCTTCACGCATGATGATGCGTACGTCAA
>JAUNHZ010000226.1 GCA_030523705.1 Bacteroidales bacterium | reverse complement strand
GGTTCAGGCAGACAAAGAGGAGATTAGAATGATTAGGAGTGTCAGGCATTCTGCCACTGGAATGGCCAGCCACATGCCTATGTTTCCTATCAGCATGGGGAGGAAGATGAAGGTGGGGATGACAATCACAAAACCTCTCAACAAGGTGAACAGGGTAGCCTTGAGCGGCTGCTCCACACTCTGCATGTAGCCTATCAGCACAATGTTCAGCGTGACAAAAAGCACACCAAGTCCAAAATAGGGGAGACCCTCTACGCAAATGTGGTAAGCCGGTTCCGTAACCTCCAGGAACAGGTTGGCTATCAACCCCGCGCACAGGTACATCAGGGCACTCACCACCACACCCGCAGTCAGCGCCCATCGCAGCATCATCTGCCGAGCCTCGGTCAGTCGCGCTGTGTTCTGGGCACCATAGGCAAAGCTCACAATAGGCTGTCCCGACTGCACTATCGCATTGGCCATCATAAAGATAACTGGGAAGCAGTAGCATGCCACACTGTAGGCCGCCACGCCCGCCTCGCCTAAATAATGGATAAAAATATAGTTTCCCGTAATGATGGAACCGCTCACGGCCACCTCGCCAAGCATGGCAGAAAAACCCATTTTAATTTGATACCCCAGGTTACGCAAGGTCAGGCGCAAGGATTTCTGCGTCAGCCGCAGCGGATATAGGTGCAGGGTCTGCGGAGCAAACACCAGGTAAGCCAGCACCATGAGTCCAGAGATGGAAAAGCTCAGGCTGGTAGCTATGGCCGCGCCCTCCAGCCCCCATCCGAAGGGGAAGATGAAAAGCCAGTCCAGGAAGATGTTCAGCCCCGTTCCCACCAGCGAGGTCACCATGGCAAACTTAGGGCTTCCGTCCAGTCGCACAATGAAAATCCCCACCATGTGGAACATGATGAGCGGTTCACAGATCGCAATCCATTTCAGGTAGCTGCTAGCCAGCGGAATGAGCGCCTCATTACTGCCGAAAAGTCGGCACGTACCCGCCAAGTTACTGAGCATGAGCGCACTGATGAATGCGGCAAGCCCCACACCACCTATCAATGCCTGCGTGATATTAATCCTAGCCGCCTTGATTCTGTTTTTAGCCAGATGAATGCTGGCCACCACAGAGCAGCCAATGCCAAACATGATGCCCACACCCGCCAGCAAGTTAAAGATAGGAGCCGCAATGTTGATAGCCGCCAAGGCATCGCTGCCCGCACCATGACCCACAAACGCCCCATCGGCCAGGTTCAGTATCACCAGTGAGATCATGCTCACCAGGGTAGGGCCAATCATCCGGCGGAACAGGCGTCCCACCGGCTCATTGGCAAAATCTATAGCGTCTCTATTATCCTGCACGTCTTCAGAAATGTATGTATTTAAAAATTAGCCAATTAATTTCAGTATTTTCTTTTCTGGAACCCCTGGGAGCACCTCCTTTAAATGACGGAAGATGCGTGATAGATAACCGGAAAGTTATGTTCTGGTAATGCCATAGTACTATTTCACTATTTTAATTTTAAAGCAAAGATATAAAGTGTTTGGTGAATATGCAAGAAAATAATGTGAAAATCCTTGCATATCTCAAGCAATTTAGCGAATATTGCAGTCAAGTTTTACGTACTTAGATTTGATGTTGATTATGAAATATTTCACCCATATTCCCGTCATCCTGGCAGCCTTATTGTGCCTTGCTTGCAACGGGCAGAAGACTGCCGAGCCTGCAGAAGCTCCAGCACAGGAGTCACTTACTCAATTGAACAGCTTCCAAGAATCCAATGAGTTTGTCACGGTAAACCTCTCACTTGAACTGCCCAATGGCACGGATGATGCATCTCAGCTGATGCGTGATTCCCTGACCGCAGAGTTTATCCGCATAGCCACCCAAGTAGGATATCAGGAAGAGGATGCCGGTGCCATAGCACCTTTCACGGGTGACCCTGCCGATGCCAGTGCCGTGGTGACCTATTACGGCAAGGCCGTATCTAATTACCTTCTCAACTTGGCCAAGGCGGATCATGAGCAGCGCATTGGCTACCTGAAAGAAGATACCTCTATCCCAGATTCCACCAGAGAACAACTCATGGAGGAGATCACCCCGTGGAATTTCGATTTCAACCTGCGGAAATCTTTAGAGACAGTCACTTACGTAATCTACTCAGGTGAAGGGTACGTTTACTACGGTGGTGCACATGGTGGTGTGACAGGTGCTGGCGCCATGACATTCAACAAGAGCAACGGGCAGCAAGTCATGCATTTTGTGAACCCAGATGCTACACTGGCCTTACAGCCACAGATCCGAAAAGGCTTGTTGCGCTATTATGGTGAATACGGTGAACCCCTGACAGACCAGGAGTTAAGTGAGAGACTGATGCTCCCAGAGCCAGATGACTCCATCATTCCCCAGCCTAAGCAAATTCCATTCCCAAATGCTGCGGGAGATTCACTAACCTTTACATACGGCCAGTATGAGATAGCTTGCTACGCCGACGGCATGCCATCTTTCAAAATAGCTGTCAAGGACTTAGCACCTTATCTTACCGATGAGGCTAAAGCCATTCTTCCTTAAGGAGAAAAAAGTTTACTCCGATGCTCCAATCTCCGCTGAGAAATCCCCTTTCTGCAACTTGATGGATTTCCCGAGGTTTGTTTTCCCCTGCTCCCTTGTCATTCTGAACGGAGTGAAGAATCCCGTCCAATCAATCCCCCTGTCATCCTGAGCGTTAGCGAAGGATCCCGTCCAATCATGACTAGTATTGTTGGACGAGATTCTTCAATACGCTACGCTCCTTTCAGAATGACA
>JAUNHZ010000040.1:8391-17597 GCA_030523705.1 Bacteroidales bacterium | reverse complement strand
GACTCTTCGGCTTCAAAGAGTCCTTTTGAAGTTTACTTGCGGATTTGAGGTATATTTGCAAAAAAGAAATAACAAATACTACGAAGAAAAATGTTTTATTATGGGCTATGGCAGTAGCGTTAACTAGCGTGTGGCTGTGAGGATAAACCTACAGTAAATCCAGAACGATTGAAACTGTAGGTTTAACCAAGTATACAATTGAGAAATATCAAGGAACTATTTTGAGTTTACTAACAGTATATAAGGGTTTTGTTCCTCGCTAGTAAGCTCAAGCTGCTCCATGAAAGCCTTACGATCTTCTGGGCTCAGCGTCTCCGCATATTCCATCAGGTCACCTGCATTAACAGAGCAAGCAAAATGGGTTCCGTCGGCACAGAGCAGTCGACTGAACTCCACTGGCAGATTTTGGTATTTATTCAGCACCAGTTTGTCAAAGCGTACACTTTGTCCGTCAGGCTGAATGCAGAACGACTTAGAAATTGGCACAACGTTCAATCCATCTTCCATGTCCCCATCGAACTGCAAGGTCTGCATCCAGCAGTACTTCGAACCTTTGTTGAACATCTCCACAGATACCACCTGATGACTCTCCATCAGTTTGGGGAACAGTTCAAAAGGATTGCCACCCATCTCCTCAAACAGATCAGACTTTGCCTTTACAGACCCGAAATCCAGCGCAAACTTAGGTGTCTGTCCATGATCCTTCACGGTGTATATAGTATCAGAGAATGCTGGGATATAATAGCTCTCTTGCTCAGAGCAAGGTTTAAATGGTATGGCCAAGTCTATCACGGTATAAGGCTCCACAGCAGAGAAAGCGCAAAGGCTGTCGCCCGTTTCCATGCTATAGACAACCACCCTACCCGTACTGGCGCGCTTGGCCTCATAGGTATAGAGTTCATTTCCCAGTAACGTTAAGTCGTACCCTGGAATATGGAAGCTCCGCAAGAACCTGTTCTGCGGGTCGTACAACTTCATGTCACCAGGGGCACTTCCAATCAGCACATTACCCTCTCTGGTGAAATAGAAACCCGAGATTGTGAGGTAATCCTCCGGCCCGTCTCCCTTGTGAGACACCATACCCTGGAAGTTTCCCTTCAGGTCAAAGAATAAGATGTTCTCTTCTGATGTGCTCACGGCCAATACGCCATCATGTACCTTGATATCAGCCACACGTCCTATCAATACACTGTCAATGGTCTCCAATGGAATCAGCGTATAATCCGCATAGTCATCCAAGACCAGTTCTACCGCATCAGCCTCTGTATCAATCTTCAAGGTCTGTATTCCCTCATCGGTCACATTCTCACTGCAGGCGCTGAAAGCACACATCATAACACAAAAGCACAAACTGTAAACTATTTTTTTACTCATAAATTAATTATTTGATTTCGCCAGGTTAAACGTATAGGTAAGCATTATGGTTCTACCTAACAAGGAGCAGTCAAAGATATAACGGTCTGGTCCTGAGTAGGTTGTATATGTATAATGCTTGGTATCCAACAGATTCCTAAGGCTGAGCTTCCATGTAGCACGCTTAGCCTTAAACTGAGCCGATGCATGAAGAAGAGAAGCATCCTTATGCTGTGACGCAGAAATCTGTGCATGAACATAGTCGTAAGAGAACTTTATCTCCAGTGGCTTGACCGGATAGACAGCCAGGGAACCAGTAATATCCAGGTCGTCGTAGGCATTATTCACGCCCTTGAAACGGGTATAGCTCTCCCCATAGCTGATGTGTGCCGTAATCTCACTCCAGGTCACAGGTGAATATATGGCCTTACCAGAGACAGTGTAGCCTTTAGAATATACTGTTACGGGGGTATGCTGGGTCATGGACTCCCTACTGCCCCAGTTCCCAGAAAAAGAACCTTCTAATTTAGTATGGATTGGTATATAGTTCTTGGACAAGGTGATACTGGCACTGGCACTCCTGTTATGGCTATCCTGAGCCAGATTCTCAATATGGATGCCCTCACCACTTACCACTTGTGATGAAAGCACGTTCTGCTTGCCTTGATTCCACCCGGCACTGATATTCATGGAGAAATAACTAAACGGAAGCTGGTACTTGTAAGAAACCGCCGTTCTCCAAACCTGTGTCTCTCCGATGATACCCGATGCCATGAAGGAATTCCTGTAATCGGTCTGCACCGGCTGCGTAAGCAGGTCCAACATGTCACCGGTGGTGTGCCTAACGCTGCTGTTGGCAGTTATTTCTGATGTTCCACTAAAGGTGTAGCGGAAATGAGCATCAGGCTCAAACAGGATTTTGGAATAATGGGTATCTGCCACCTTGCCACACAGGGAGCTATAATGGAAGCTATTCCATTTCACTCTTAGGTATAATGATGCATGCATTTTCTTGTTAGAAGAGTCCCATTCGGTAGAAGGAGATGCAGTTGGTGTTAAGCTCCATCCTTTCAGTCTCTGCCTGTTATCCATCGCTGCAGTCCCAGATAGTACCGTCTCCAAGAAATCATAATCTGCATTCAACTGCAGTGGCATACCAATTCTCCAACGCCCATGATAGAATGTGAGCGAAGTGCTGTGGACCGTCTTCAATGAAGTGCTCTGTGCTGTCTGCAAGATATCATTCATGAGCAACTTTACCTCGGGGGTACGCTGGAAATCTATATGAGAGGAGATATTGTATTTGGTATTTCCTTTCTTGACGGTAGTATTGAACATGTTTCTCACATACAGCGACGTAGCATCGCGATGCTGTCCGAAGTTTGTCTGGTTATATACCACGGGGTTGTCAGCGTTCTCAAAACTAGCTCTGGCTATGAATTCTTCGTTGAAATAAATCTTATCAGCATTCCTAACATAGCGCATAGTCAGGCTAGGCTTATGGGAATGGGCATACGGATGCTGTTCCTCTTGTATATCAATATTCTGGCCATCAGCAAAATAGAGTGTCTGATTAGTGAACGTGTTCTGATTCCGCTCGTAAGCATATTCTGCATTCAAACGGAAGGTACAGTCCTCTCCTTTTTTTGTAATGGAGTTCAAAGAACCATAACCAGTCCGCTGATCCAGATAATCGCCCAGTGGAGGCGCACCTCCACTCCACCGAGGCAACAAAAGAGGTGCTGTAGATTCGCCAGTCATGCTATAAGCATGGTCTATGATATCATACTTTCCATAATCACCATTGTTGCTGAATTTTGCAGAACCCAGCAGTTGGTAGTTGTCAGTAAACATCATTCCCGTAAGGCCTAAGGCTACAAGCGGGTCATCTCCACGATATCCCACTCCCACTTCGGGCTGGCCAAATGGTTTGAACTTGGCCTTGCGTGATAGCTTTACGTTAATAGCCACCTCATCACTCTCCGTATCTGTATCCACCTTTTTCTCTTTATGGTGGCGCAGCACCTCTACCTGTGTGGCATAGTGTGCTGGAATGTTCTGGGTGGCTAGGTTATACTTACCTCCCAGCATGTCCATCCCCTCAATATAGAATTTTGAGATGCCTTTACCGTTATAGCTGATTGCACCAACCTTAGAGACTTCCAATCCTGGCAAGCGCTTCAAGCCGTCCTCAAGGGTTACATCACCCTTGCCCACAAACGAGGCAAGGTTGTATTTCAGTGTGTCTCCTGCCATGTGTAGTGGCTGTGCCCTGACCGTCACCTCCTTGAGCACCGTGTTCTTAGCTTGCAACACCACGTTGTGGCGTATCTTGTCTTTGACCTGTGACAAAACTATAGTTTGTTTCTCAAATGAGATATGGGTGAACGTAAGGGAAAGGCTCTTTCCTTTCATTGTTTTCGCATCTAGCGTAAGGCTATAGGCTCCCTTAGCATCGGTGGTAGTAAAAGCATAGGTTTTCTGTGCCTCGACTATCTTTACAATGACATCAGCCAAAGGTTTGTTACCCACATCGGTCACCGTTCCATACACCTCTACCTTTTGAGCAGAAGCGCAGGCAACAAATCCAAGCAGCCACAAGACAAGCAAGACTCTTCGCATGAATTACTGTAGTTCTAGTGGTTGATAAGCGTGAGGTTCTGTAGGCAGGAAGAATTTACCATCATTCACAGAGATCGTACCTGTACCTTTTGATGGCTGAAAGACTTGCAGGCTCTCTATATGGCTCTGCCAGTCGGGTACATAATGGTACGCATCCTTGAGATACTTCGGGTTGCCATAGATTTCCTTTTTGTAATCCATGAGCTTCTTCTCAGACACCTTAATGACCGATGCCACAGTCTCAAGCAGAATAGGTGTTGAGACATTCTCCAGGAGCTCAAGCTTGAACTGATGTATGCCCTCAGCATCAGTAGCACTGACAATCAGGCCAGGCAGACCTCCCAACTTCCATGGGCCTGCAGTGGTAGGTATTTCCTCGGTATAATACACCTTCCAGGACTTTCCGTGGAACTCGCACTCAGCCTCGTTACAGGTGTAGCCACACTGCTCCGATGTTCCGTCCTTCAGGTCCCACTTAATGGTAGGCTTCTTGGTTTCAGTCTCATAGAAATTTGGAAAGATGGCATCGCGGGTAGTGACTTTTCCTTCGGGATAGTTGGTCCATACATCGGGAATGCTAAGACTCCTAGCTGTGCTCAGGTCCTCCATGCTTAGGTTCTTATCGGTAACCTTCTCAAACTCGAAGTTCTGAAGATATTGATCATAAGGATAGAACTTATTGACCTTATTACCCACCTGGAGAACAAAGCGGCTCCGATCTGTCACATCTTGCCCATCGGCATTCTGGGTCTTACATGAATAGCTATAGACTACAACCACCTTGGACTTGTCTATTTCCTTTCCTTCAACCGGAGTGTTTTTCTCCAAACCTTTAGGAGTTGCTACGGCAGTACCTACAGTTCCCCCCCTTACCACAATCTGTCCTGATGCAGTAGTGCAAGTCAGAAACAGCGAGACGATTAAAAATACGTATTTCATTATTTCACTTTTTTTGATTACTTTATACGTAATAAACACATAAAGCAAAATTACGCTACACTAAAACGAACTTTTTTCTTGGCCCAAAAGAGAGGAAAGCACAGGAAGATAAAGACTTTCCGGGAAAAGTTCCCAGAAGTCCTGCAACAGGTCATTGAGTTCTGGCTCAGGGTTCTCCTGCATCATGGCTTGGTACAGGCAGTAAGCATACTGATGTTCCAAATGCTCATCCTTCAGAAATCTCTTGTACTTCTCCACATAGGCTGCAGTGCTCCAGCCATCAGTGTTCATCTCACCCGTCTTTTCCAAATCCTTATACAGCAAGCGTTCTGCCTTCATCTTCAGGTAATCGTTAATAGAATGGGAGTCTATGAACATCCTGGCATCGGAGTTCACGCCTTCGGTAGCCATTTTCCACATTTTCTCAGCCTCCTCCTTATTTCCTGCAGCCAAGTGGTGATTACTAACCGTGCCCATAATGGTTTTCCAAAAACAATCTATATCATGCTGGATAAAGGTGTACATATCTGTTCCTATCCGTTTCTCCTTATGTGTCTGAAGTAATTGATCCTGTATGGGTTGCCATTCCTCATCAAAAGCAGCCTTAAGGGACTCGGCTGTGTCATATTTCATGAAAGCTGAAGCATATTTCACCGCATCAGGTTCTGTATATAGCTCTGCGTAAAACTTTTGGGCAGGATGGGCATCAGCTTCATCCAACAGAAGTGAATTACCAGTGAAAGTGAGGGAAAAATGCTCATCACGCTCTATAGGGAATTCCAGTTTTCCTATACCTGGGCAGTCAAAGCTAAGCATATTTATCCGATTAACGGGGAAACATGCTTCTAAATGGTCTGTCAACGCAAGTGTATCTTTATTTACGATCTGATAGCAACCATCGTTTGCCATGATGGCAAAGAAATTCACAGAAGGCTTATCGCTTTTATTCTGAAAAGTTACCGAGACCTCACTCTTCAGGTTCAAGTGTGGCTTTAGAAAAGAAAATATCCTTCCTGTACTATAACCAGCATGTTGGTCAATTTTCTTTCCTTCTGGAGAAAGGAGGACGAAAGTAGGCATGGAATTTATAGCATTCCTAGCCCACAAGCCACCGTGCCCCGCCTTATCACGCAAGTTATACCAGCAGAACTCTTCCTTAGTATGACGATTGGTAGCTGTGCGCCAATTAGAATCATTGTAATCGTCCGTTATGGAAATAAAGACAATCTGGTCTTCCAACTCTTTAGAGAGAGCAGCTAATTCTGGCATGGCTTGATCGCAAGGATCACAGCCTTCTCCCCAAAAATCCAGTAAGACGAACTTACCTCTGAACTGATTCAAGGTATAGGAGTTCCCGTCTAGGTCTTCCAGTTCTGCATCTACCTCATCGTCCATGGCATACACCTCTCCCGGACGTATCAAGCTAAGCTGATTGATATACCAACGAGTAGATTTCTCTTCAAAAGGAATAGTTTTCAGTATTTCTTCTGCCAATGGACGGAACACTTGGTACTTTTCAAAGATAAAGAGATGAGTCACGTCACTGAAAATATCTTTCCATGCCCCATTGAATGGAAGTTGTTGGGTGGCAAGCAGTTGCTCTCTCACCTCTTCAATATATGCATCCTCCTTTTTTGCCTTCCATTCTGTTAGTGCATTTTCTATGGGGACATACTCCTCATCCGTTTCCACCACGATGCTGGTCAGTGAATCTATCTTTTGTTCACACTCACCCAGTAGTGCAGTGCTCTTGGCTGTGAGCTCCAGAAACTGTCTGTATGTTTTATCCAACTCCTCGTCGGACTGTATCTGAATAGTCTGAGGCTGCTTATCCTGTGCTGTTACCAGAATCTGACTGCCTGGATGGGCATAGAAATAGCGTATCTTTTCATCCCATCCCGGTCCCCAAACAACAAAGGCCAACTTGACATGCTCCTCTCCTGCGGGTAGATTAACTTCTACATCCTTCATGAAATGCCCATCAGAAGGCATATCACCTGCAGGTTTTAAATGCCAGCCACGCCCACTAACCATTTCGCCAACCACGACTGTAATCATATCCGTATAGTTCTCCACCTGAACATCCAGGTGGATAGTCGCTTTCTGCTGTGCCTGTGCCAATAACCCACAGAGCATGAATGTTAAGATTGAAAATAAAGAGCGTAATTTCATATTCAATTTAGTTTTTCTCCTCCGTTCACGGTCAAATCTTCATCATTCAGGAAAGCAATAGGCAGAGTAAATCTGACTTTCACGGGCTTTCCCATCTGCATAGCAGGGGTCCAATTTGGCATGTTCTTAACAGCCTCTATTGCTGCAGCATCGAGCAATGGGCTTGCAGATCTAGCCACTCGTGGGTCCTTAATGGAACCATCCTTATCCACTACAAACTGTACAATCACACGGCCACTCAAACCTTCCTTCAATGCCTGCTCTGGATATTTGACGTTACTTGCCAAATACTTCATCAAGGCTTGATTGCCACCCATGAAAGTAGGTTGTTTATCTACCACTTGATAGACAACATCATCTTCTTCTACAGGGTTAGAAGAAGTCTCTACAACGGCTACCTCTTCTGGCTGTGGCTGAACAGGAGAACTTGCCACACGCTTAGGAACAAGAGATTTTACTGCCTCATCTTTTACCGTAACTTCCCCTTTAACATCAGGCATCTCTGGTTGTGGCAGAATAGACGGACTAACCGCCTCTACATCTGTCTCTATGGCCTTAGCCAAACTGGTCACTTCTGGTCGGGCAAAAGCTGCTACCGCCATTGCTGTTATAGGAAGTACAAAAATGTATTTAGCACAGGCCCATGCGCTGGATCTTTTCTGTAGCATCATGGTGATACGTTTCTTTAGCGAGCTGTGATTAAAGCTGTTTGCAAGCGAATAGAGCCTAGCCCCAGCAGCTTTCTTAACCAACAATATCTGATAGGTTTTAGCATCGATACCCCGCTGCAGTACAGAATCATCGGCCTCATACTCATGGATATTCTGCAGCTCCTGCTTGAGCAGCCAAGCAGCCGGATTAAACCACTGGAATACTGTACAGAACGTAGCTAGCAACAAGTCATAAGAATGTCTCAGGCGGATATGTGCCTTTTCATGCTCCAGCAGAATATCCCCCTGCTCCTTCAAGTCTTTCTCTGAGATGATGATAGTATGCATCCAACTGAACGGAGAGATATCAAAATTATGAGTCTGCACACGGTAGCCTTCTTCCTCAAGCTGTACCTTACAGTTATGGAGCATGAAAACTAGCTTGCTCAAAGACCAGATGTGATAGCATAAGAACCCAACAACACCTAACAGATAGATTCCCACAAACAGAATCATCCAGTTGAACGGAGTGTCCACCGTCTCTGCCACAGGTTCTACCGTAAACGTGATATAGTCCTCCAGTTCCAGAACCGACTGGCTGACTAACGTGGGAGCCTGAACTGAATAATGTACAAAAGGAATAAGGCACGACAAGCCCATACAAACCAGTAAGGTCATGCGGTTCAACCGATGGAAAGTATCCCGTGTAAGCAACAATTTATAGAACAAATAGAACAATGCCAGACATAAGGCACACTTCAAAATATAGACTACGAATGCTCCCATAATTATTCCTCTCCCCCTATCATCTGTAAAAGTTCACGTACCTCATCAACAGTAAGTTTCTCCTCACGGCAGAAAAAGTTTACCAAGGACTTGGCAGAACCACCAAAGAAATTATCCTTTACATCCTCCATGACACGGCGGGTGTACTCATCCTTAGTTATAAGCGGAAAATAGAACAAGCTCTTACCCCCATCTTCACGCCGTTCCTGACTAACAAAACCTTTTTTTAATAAAATCTTCAGGAACGTAGCTATAGTGGTATAAGCAGGTTTGGGTTCTTTACAGTGATCAATAACCTGACGAACACAGGCTGGCTCATTCAACTCCCAGAGGATATTCATGATATCCATCTCGGCCTTAGTAAGAGTGGTGAATCCTTCTTTAGATTTCTGCATGTTACTAAAACTTTAGTAATTTTCTGCAAATATAGAAGGAAATCCAGAAACTAAAAGTTTAGGAGACAAAAAAGAATGGAACTACTATAAACTTTTAACATTCATTTTTAGTAATTCCATTCCCATTTTTAGTAATTAACACTCCGAAAGAGTGTGGGAGATATTATCTTCTCTGACGGTTCTGCTGCTGTGGAGCCTCAGGAGCAGTAAGCACCTGAGCGTTCAACCACTCAAAGAGGTTAGCATGACCCTGAGGAGCTACTGTTCCACCACCGTTGTTACTTGGCTT
>JAUNHZ010000040.1:0-8381 GCA_030523705.1 Bacteroidales bacterium | reverse complement strand
GACTGCTCCTGAGCGGCAGTAACCTGATCATTGAATACATATACCCATGAGAAATGACCGAAGAGCTTCTGACCTGGCATATCTGTACCTGTCACGTTCTCAAACATAGACACCCATACATTCTTAGCACCAGCCTCCATCAAACGCTTGTAAGTAGGGATACAGTATTCGGTAGGCTTAACGGTAGTATCATCGAAAGACTGAACGAACCAGATGTTCTCCTCAGCCAGCTGCTTGATCTGGTTGTCAGAAATGTTCACATCGGCATAAGCCTCACAAGTAGGATAAGCTGCAGCAAAGTACTTAGGGTTACGGATAATCATGTTCATGGTCATGTAACCACCATTAGAGCAACCACCAATATAGATACGATTAGGATCTACATCAGGATTCTGCTTTACATAGTTGTCAATACAAGCCTTCAATGCATCGGAATACAAAGAAGGGTATGAACCGTTACCAAAGCCCTTCGAAGTGTTCATCCACATGGTAGGACACTGAACAGCTAATACATATACGCCCTTCTCACCGCCTTCGGTAGTAAAATGAGACTGAATGTCCTCACGTATCAAGGCCACTACCTCATTACCCATCAGCTCGATAGATACGTCGGTACCACCCTCACCCATACCGTGTAACCAAATGATCAATGGGTTCTTCTTGCCATCGATACGCAATGCCTCTGGTTCATAAGAAGCATAAGTCAGAGTCTGCAGTCCTGGAAGACCAGTTGCAGGGCTTGTGAAAGTGCCACGACGGAAAAAATCTGATTCAGAAAGGAAATTGCGCAGGGCATGAGGAGTCTCACAAGCTACTGCAGTGAACTTCTTGCCACCAGCCTTAATGCTCTTACCTGGCTTCAAAGCAACCTTTACAGGATAAGCAGTGCTCCATGTGCCCATACCTCTGGATACCAATGGAGAAGCACCACGCTCCTTACTAAGTTCCAAGCCAAATGCCAGGTAATCACCATTGTCGGCCCACTCACCACGATCATCGCATGTGTACACAATTTTCACGTTACGAGATACGCCATTGGTCTCTACGGTGAAAACAGATGGATCCAACGCATCGAGCTTCTGCTCAGGCTTTACCACTACCAGATTCACAGAGGTTGACGCCTCATAAGTGTTGATACGCACCACCTGATTGGTCATGTTCAGGGTCTGTGCACTTGCAGAGCCTGCTACGCACAGGACTGCAGCTGAAAGTAATGTCTTAATTCTCATACAATTTACTATTAGGTTAAATAATTCTTATCTAGGCTGAAGGAACCATCTAACGGTCCAATGCAAAGAAGATCCTGGCTCTAGACGGGTATAAGCCCCCTGTCCCTCCAATTCTACATACGCTTTCCCGTTATGTACATAGACTTGTATCTCATCTTCTCCCGGAGCTGGCTGTCCCGTCGCTAAATCCTGGAAACATCTGGTGAAGACCAGTCCATTGTGTTCATATCGAATCCATCCGGTACCATTTACATTAATCTTACGCTGGTTCTCACGCTGATCTATTTCATAGCTAACCAACTCTCCATCTTGCTTGAAATCCATGAGACCTGCGGGCCAGATACCATCTGCCTGTGCCTGGAAGGTAATGGTTCCCTCGGCAGGTACGCGGGTAATCTCCCAAGGAGCTACCTGGCAGGCTTCCTTACCCTCATTCTTGATGGTGTAGGTCACTATCATACATTCCCGGAAAGGGTCTGCAGTGAACTGTTTGGTAATACGCAGTGGAAGTTTCAGAGGAACCTGACTGGTCATGAGTATGCTATTCCCTTGCTGAACGGCTGCATATGGAAGCATATCGTGCTCTACGATTGGAGGCCAGTTCCACACTTTCTGCGGACTGGTCCAGAAGGTACTTCCATACATATTAGGCTGATTCATTTGCGAGAGCACTTCCTGCCCATCGTACTTAAATGAAGTGATGCGAGCGCCATTGGCAGCATCTATAGTCATGGACAAATGCCCTGCCTTCAGTTCATAATTCTCTGCTGGGGCCTTCTGCACGGTCTGTGCCCCCAGCAGCATGCAACTCATTAAAGCCAGTAAAATCAAAAGGTTTCTCATGTGTGCTGTGTTCTTTTTCAGCACAAAAATAGATATATTTTATACGGTAAGCAAATAATTCTTGTTATTTCTGCAAAAATAAGAACATATCTATTTCATGTTATACGTATGCACGCTCTTGCCTTGAGCAGATGGCAAATAATTGATGCCCCACCAGCACATCTGAAGACAGACAAAACTAAAGATAAGGAACCAGAGACAGAATTTGGTTCGTTTAGGTGTCTGCTTGTGCAAACGACAATGAATATAAATCAGGTAGCAGAGCCAGGTGATGGCAGCCCACGTCTCTTTTGGGTCCCAAGCCCAGTATGTTCCCCAAGCCTCCTTGGCCCACAACGCACCAAAAAGCATACCAATAGTCATGAAAGAAAAACCCACACTGACCAGATTATCAACTAAGTCCAGGGCTGCTTTACCACTTTCCGTGGCAGTCTCCTGTTTACGCACCTGCAAGAACAAGGCTACACAAGTAGCTGCACCAAACAGTGCATAGCAAAACATATAGACAATGACATGTGGGGCAAACCATGGACTCTGCAAGGCAGGCATAAGTGTAGTGCTATGTATCTCTGGCTTGAACAGATTGATGCAGACAAACACCAATGCCATGAGCGATGAGAAACCCAGGATCCAACGGTAACGCCAACGGCTCCAGGTAATGAGTCCGGCTACAGGCATGAAGAAAGAATACCACAGACGGGTCTCTCCCATGGTACGCAATGGCGGGCGTTCCAAACTAATCCACATACCTATAATAAAGCCAAAGAAAATCAAGATGCCCAGCATGGTCAGGGACCAGGTCTGTAAGCGTCGCTCTATATAGGCATACCACGCTCCGGCCATCCAGCATAGAACGGCAGGTAATGCAAAATATGGGAAATGGGACCAAGTCATGAGTAACTAATTGATAATTGACAATTGATAATTAATAATTAGGCGAGGCGATTACTACTGATGAGGAAGGTTAGTACGGCTCCGGCCAACATCATGAAGATTCCTGCATAAACCCATGGAAGCCAAGGGTCACGAACCAATTCAAAGACAGAAGTGTCCGACCAGCGCCCCAGGGCCTCATCGTAGGACAACTGATAGATTTTCCATCCCTCGACCTCTAACGGGTGGTTAACCTCTATGACTCCTTCAACCTTTTCACCACTCTCTGTATAGACAGAAACCTCGGATGCATAACGCTTAGGCTCACGGTCTGGCATGACCACACTGCACTGATCATCTAATTTTACCGCATGGTAAGGGAACATGAACGAGCCGCATGATGCCCAGCCTTGCACCTTGACCGATGAATTGACAGTAGAAGTAGCCGTAATGTGTGCAGCGGTACACGCACCCATACTGTGCCATTCCACATAGCTATCACTATCTGGCCGTGGAGCAGCATATTCAAACAGCGAGTCTTGTTCAATCTGCCAAGTTGCATCTTTCAGTACATGACCCGTCTCATTGTCTATAATGACATATTGAGGTGGATACTCATCGATGGTAAAACTATGCAGTTCAATGGCAATAGGCAACTCATGAATCTTACTGGTAGGATGATCTGCATTGAGAGCACGCCACTCTGGGGCACCTACCTTGACTGTCATGTGCATGCGCTGCATATCCGCATTACCCAGGGTCCCGCAAACCATAGCCAGGAACAGACCGCCATGATTCAGTACCGACGTGAAAGTAGCCAGACGGGAATTTAGCACCTTACGGCCAGTAATCAAGCGTACAAAGCGGTCAATGGCTATCAGCCCTACCATGGTCATGAGCCAAATATAGATGAGGACAAACGGCCAGGCTGATAGCATCTCATCCCAACCCATGAGTCCCATGACCAAGGTCACAGCCACACCGTATCCCAACGCAGGGACAGCTGCATATTGTGACATGGACCAGGTCACGAAATAAAGATGCTTGCGCAAGGTGTACATGACACCCAGCACAAGCAGAAACATGACTAACAGTAGATAATTGAGAGGAGCGGAAAGCATGGACCACTGAATAGAACCAATGGTCAACTGAAGCATCAATCCTACCAGCAATAAACCAGCACCAATAGCAATGCTTTCTGCAAACCCCCAAGACTTATACCACATAAATTATAATATTAAAGAGCTACGGTTGTGTAGGCATCATTATGCACCTTGCCTTTAGAGCGCGCGCTCTCCAGCCATTTAGGACGGATTTCCTGCAAGAACTTTTTCTTTGCTGTAACCTTGCCTTCCATATCCAAGCCTAAATACTGCTGAGCCTTCTCCTTTGTGGAGATATCTGGCATAGGCACTTCTTCTGTATGGCCCAACTTAGCCAATGTACGGGTAATCTCTACCTGTGCCTTCAATGCAAATTCCAATGCATGGCTCAAGATGCGAGTCATCTCCTGTGGAGCATGGAAGCTAGCACCGTGTGAAGCAACTGCAAAGTCCCAACGCCACTGGCTTTTGCGCAACAATGCCAGCGTCTCCTTCATCTGTTCTTCGGTAGCACCATTATCCCATGCGTACTTAGCCTGGATGTGTGCCTTAGCCAACTCCTTCTCTACACGGTTACGTACATCGAGAACCTTCTCCTGACGCTCATATACATTCTGGCGAAGTGTCTCTTCGCTCTCGCGGTGACAAACCAGACAGGTACGGTCCATCTTGTTGAGTGGGCTCTGCACATGATGGTCGCTGAATTTCACACCGCCCTCATTCATATAAGGCATGTGGCAGTCTGCACAAGACACACCACGCTGACCGTGGATACCCATCTTACTGGTCTCAAAACCAGGGTGCTGAGCTTTCAGGATAGGTGTCTTAGAAAGCGCATGGATATAGTCGTAGAAACCAGTCTCATCATAATAAGCCTCAATATCCTCTACGGTGAAACCCTTATCCCATGGGAAGGTCAGATACTGGTCCTTCTCTGGTGTAGCAGGATCATCGCGGAAATAATATTCTACGTGACATTGAGCACATACCAGCGTACGCATCTCCTGTGGGGTGGCCTTTGTGATATCCTTGCCCTGACGAGCAAAAGCTTCAATCAGTGCAGGACGGCTGATGCGCAGGTCCATAGTCTCAGGATCATGACAATCGGAACAACCCAGTGGGTTTACAATTTCATTACCCCACATGGCCCAATTAGCCTTATAGTATTCAGCAATACCCTTCTCTTCCATGACACGGGGAACGTCTGGGCTCTTACAAGTCCAACAGGTACCAGGCTGATTAGAACCTGTAGTCTCCGTATCAGGCGCACCAGTACGAAGGGTACGGGTCATATCCTCTATGGTATGCATGTGACCACGTGGAGTAGTATAATCCCAAGAGAAAGCATAACCTGCCCAAAGGATAACCATCTCAGGACGCTGAGCTAATACGTCAACGGCTTCAGAGCTGTTGTACTTACTTTCAAAGTCGGTTTCCTCGGTCTTACGCCAAGTCTGGTACTCACGTGGGAAATCAGAACGGAAATCTTCATTCTGTGCATGAATCTTTTCTCCAGTCATCGTGTTCTTGCGATTGTTGAAAAGACTAGCCACTTCGGCACGACGTTCCATAAGTGCACTAGTAAGCAAACCTAGACAGAAGACGACAACCATGGCAACGATAAACAAAGCCCAAGCCTTGCCTCCGGAGAGTTTCTTGTTGTTTTCCATATTCCTATTTTTTATTTATTATCCTTAAAATTGCGTATTATTCCATCATCTGCTGCAACCAGTTAGGTACAGGACTGTCTGGCAGCGGCACCTTAGTTGCTGGAGACTCTGTAAGAGATGAATGTCCGCCATGTGGCACCTGACGGTGACAATCCCAGCACACCTTACCCTGGCCAAGCTCAGTCATCATGTAATCCACCTTACCCGTATTTACCATGGTAGTGTTCAGACTAGTATGGCAGCGAATGCAGTTGTTCATAATGACTTGGCTACTCTCCTCACCTGCGCGTGGGGACTGACTTTCGGAACGTGTCACCCACATGGCAACATGCTTCATTCCATCCATTCCCTTGAAAGCATACTTACGCGCCATATTCTCATGAGGTACATGACAGTCATTACAGGTCGCATTCCGTGAATGACTGGAATGAAACCATGATGCATAATATGGAGACATAATGTGGCAGTTCACACAGGCTGACGGGTCATCGCCCAGATAACTATGTGCCCGGAGGATATACAGAAAGAAAAAGCCACATCCCACCAGACAGCCCAAAAGGACTATACTAACACACTTCTGACGGTGCGTCAACTGATTGATGAAACGGGTCAATATATTCATAGTTTATTAGATTTTTACCTATTATTTTTTGGTTTGTTTACAAAAGTACTATATTTTTGCGGAATAAAAGATACCCAAAAAATAAATTTCGAAGGTGACCAGATGTTAAGACAATGGAATATTAAAATAGAGTTAGACTCTGATAATAAACAAGTTCCGCTCTATAAACAGCTTGCAGATCAGATTCAGCACATGATTGAATCTGGTATTCTTAAATCGGGAGAATTATTACCTAGCGGCCGCGAAATAGCCCTCCAGCTCCAAATTAGTCGCAAAACCGTGCTCTCTGCCATGGAACAGTTGGTGTTCAGTGGATGGCTAGAGAATCGTGAACGTGTGGGCCTGTTTGTCCGGAATCCTAAAGAACTAACGAAAAGAGGTCAACAACACCAATCTATCCCCCAGCAGCCCGTTCTACCGGCTGTAGCACCAACTCCATCATTAATCATCGATGATGGCTTTCCTGACACACAATTACTCCCATTCAAGAGTCTCAGTAGTGCCTTCAGACAGTTTTTCAATCAAGCTGCACGGTTCCAAATGCTAGGTTACAGTAATCCTACCGGCAACAGCAAGCTTCGCTCTACCCTAGCACAAGGTGTCTGTCATGAGAGAGGACTTCAAGCCTCGGAAGAACAGCTCATGCTTACCCGTGGAAGTCAACAGGCTCTCTATCTGGTTTCACATGCCCTACTGCATCCCGGAGATACCATCGTAATGGAAGCCCCAGGCTACCATAATGCCCGACACGCATTTGAATCGGCTGGGCTCCGTGTCTTGTCCATACAAGTAGATGAGGATGGATTACAGACCGATGCACTGAGCAAATTACTGACCAAGGAACCTACCATCAAAGCGCTATATGTTACACCTCGCTATCAATATCCTACTACGGTAACCCTAAGTGCCAAACGACGCCGGGAAGTTGCTGACTTGGTCAACAAGTACAACCTACTGGTTGTTGAAGATGATTTTGGTTTCCACTTTCAGTTTACAGAGCACTATACCAAACCACTGAGTGTGTTACTTCCTCAAAGCCATTATGTATATATAGGAACATTCAGTAAAATACTAGCCCCAGCCTTGAGATTAGGTTTTATGGTCACAACACCTGATTATATTCATCGCATGGGAGAATATCGTCAGTTCATGGATATGCAAGGCGATAACGTCATGGAGCGAGCCATACTGGACCTGATAGAGACCGGTGAGCTGAAACGGCATATCCGAAGAGCAAGCAAAATCTATCGCGAACGTTTGCAGTTTGCCTGTCAGCTTATCAAGTACGAGCTGGGAAATAAGGTGCATTTCAAAAAACCGCATGGAGGTCTTGCACTGTGGTTAGAACTACCATCAGATCTCACCAAGGACCTGGCCCAATGTGGCATAGCAGCAAAAATAGAACCTCTCCCCAACCACCGTTTTGGAATGCGCGTGGGGTATGCATCAATGCAGAACGAACAGATAGAACTATTAGTAAAGACCCTGAAAAAGATTATAAAATAACATCGACATTTATTTTGTCATTTAGGATTTTCATTTTATATTTGTAAAGTGAAAACTATGTATGACTACACTTACTATGCGGACGAAAAAGCACAACATATACTTTAAACTGCTATCATTCAACTTTTTCCTATGTTGTTTTTCCACTTGTATCTTTGCACAGCAAGAAGAAAGCGAATTGAAGGCTGCACAACAATCTGCGCATGAGCAGGGTCTGCAAGAAACTGAATGCCAAGCTTGGAACGACTTGGCGGATTTCTACTATGACCATGAAAATGAAAAAGGGCTATTTGAGGTGTATGACACACTAACCGTGATTTCCGACCGCTATGGTTACCCCGAATTCTATTATAATGTAGCTTCTACCAAAAGCCTTTTCCTACTTCGCCAGCATCGGATTAACGAGGCATATGAAATCTGTCTGAATGCCCGTGAAAAAGCATTAGACAGTGACAACAAGAATGGTTTGTTCATCAGTTATATCATGACCGCCCGTTTCTTTAACACCAATAAAATGAACGAGTTAGCTATTAAA
>JAUNHZ010000225.1 GCA_030523705.1 Bacteroidales bacterium | reverse complement strand
CTCCTGAAAGGGTTGTGGAAGGCTGACCTAATTTGATGTAGCCCAATCCTACATCCTGAAGGACCTTAATCTTATTGAGGATAGTTGGCACATTCTCAAAGAATTCAACAGCCTGATTGATGGTCATGTCTAATACATCAGCAATACTCTTTCCTCTATATCTTACCTCTAAAGTTTCACGATTATATCGCTTACCATGACAAACTTCACAAGGCACCATTACATCAGGCAGGAAATTCATCTCTATGCTCTTGTAACCGTTTCCACTGCATGCATCACAACGCCCCCCTCCTACATTAAAGGAGAAACGGCCAGGCTTATAGCCCCTGATCTTCGCTTCTGGCAGATTTACAAACAGGCTTCGAATATCTGAGAACACTCCTGTATAGGTTGCTGGATTAGAACGCGGAGTTCTTCCTAATGGCGTCTGATCCACATCAACCACCTTATCTATCAACTCCAACCCTTCTATGCTTTCATATGGCATTGGTTCTTTTAAAGACCTATAAAAATGTTGAGAAAGAATAGGTTGAAGAGTTTCATTGATAAGGGTTGACTTGCCGCTACCACTTACACCAGTAACGCAAATCATCGTGTTTAGAGGAAATGCCACATCAACCTTCTTCAAGTTGTTACCGGAACAGCCGTGAAGAACTAATTGTTTGCCATTTCCAGAACGTCGTTTCTTAGGGATTTCAATGGCTTGTTCTCCATTTAAATACTGTGATGTAAGGGTATCCGTCTTTACCATTTCTGAAGGTGTCCCCTGAAAAACTACCTGGCCACCTTTTCTTCCCGCCTTAGGGCCTATATCAACCACGTAATCCGCATTAAGCATCATATCCTTGTCATGCTCAACAACTAATACGGTATTTCCTAAATCACGGAGTTCTTTCAATGAGTTGATCAAACGCTCATTATCCCTCTGGTGAAGACCTATTGAAGGTTCATCCAGGATATAAAGGACATTCACCAACTGAGAACCTATTTGGGTAGCCAAGCGAATGCGCTGACTTTCTCCTCCAGACAAACTGGCAGAGGAACGATTCAAATTCAAATAGTCAAGACCCACATCAAGCAAGAATTTCAGACGAGAGCGAATCTCTTTCAATATTTCCGTGGCAATCTTCTGCTGGCGATCACTTAAATGAGACTCTACCTCCATCATCCAGTCATAAAGCTCACGGATATCCATATTGCTCAATTCAAAGATATTCTTGTCCCAAATACGGAAATGAAGGGCCTCCTTATTTAATCTTGCGCCATGACATACAGGACACTCAATAGTACGGTTAAACTGTTCTGCCCATTTTTCAGCCTTCTCGCTTCCAGCAGCATCTACCATAGCCTCCATGTATTTCACAAGACCATCGTAAGTAGTGAAGTAATCACTGCTTGAATGCATGGTTGAAGCCTTAATCTTTATACGCTCATCACAGCCATTGATAAGTTCATTGACTAGTTCATCAGGGAATTCCTTTACTGGAGTTTTTAGATCTAATTCATAACGCTCCAAAAGGGCTTCAATTTGCCAAAAGATCATACTAGCCTTATACTTTCCCAATGGCTCTATACCACCTTCCGCAACAGAAAGCTCAGGATTAGGGAACACTTTCTCCGCATCAATCTGACTAACGCGACCTAAGCCCTTGCATTTGGGACAAGACCCTTGTGGAGAATTAAAAGAGAAGCTATGAGGCGCAGGTTCTCTATATGAGATGCCTGTTACTGGGCACATAAGATGCTTGCTATAGAAACGCAGGTTTTGGGTTTCTACATCCAGAAGTTGGATGATGCCATCTCCTTGTACCATGGCATTCGCTATACTCTTTCGCAAACGTTCATCATCCTTGTCTTGAGGTATCAGTTTGTCAACAACAATCTCAATATCATGGTTTTTGTATCGATCCAGTTTCATTCCTGGCACAATTTCCCGAAGCTCACCGTCTACTCGAACCATGAGATAGCCTTTCTTCCTGATAGTCTCAAAAAGTTCTTTATAATGACCCTTTCTAGATTTGACCACAGGTGCCAAGAGCAGGACTTTCCTACCTTTATATTCATGGAGAATCAGCTCTATGATCTGTTCTTCTGTATAACGGACCATCTTCTCTCCACTCAGGTAAGAATAGGCTTCTCCAGCTCGTGCAAAAAGCAAGCGCATATAATCATATACCTCAGTAGTAGTTCCAACCGTTGAACGCGGATTCTTGTTCGTGGTCTTCTGCTCGATAGAGATGACCGGGCTCAGACCGGTAATCTTATCTACATCCGGGCGTTCCATATTACCCAGGAAATTACGGGCATACGCCGAGAATGTCTCAATGTAACGACGCTGTCCCTCAGCAAAAATGGTATCAAATGCCAGTGAAGACTTACCACTTCCACTTAATCCCGTAAAAACTGTTAAAGAATTGCGAGGCAACTGTACATCCACATTTTTCAAATTATGGACTCTGGCTCCCCACACGTTTATTGATTTTGTTTCTTTCATCCTAAATCAGTGAATTAATCTGCAAATATAGCACTTTCCATTCAAAAGATATGGGGTTTCGCTATTTTTTTAGTAATTTTGCCGAGAATAAATATGAATATAAATCATGATTAATTTCAGAAAATTGTTCTTATTGGGAGCCTTGTGTTGTGTCACTTTCGCATTTGCGCAACAGAAGGTTTCAACATACCACACCATTGTAAAAGGTGAAACTCTTTTCCAACTGACACAGAAGTACCAGGTAACTGCAGAGGCTATCTGTGCATTGAATCCAGGCTTGAGTGCTCAAAACTTCCAGGCAGGAAAGACTATTGCCATACCCGAGGGAAATGGAGCCGTAGA
>JAUNHZ010000039.1 GCA_030523705.1 Bacteroidales bacterium | reverse complement strand
CAAGAAAAACGTACGTGCGTATTTGGCATAAACATATATAGTGACGTAAATGCCAGTCCAATAAATAAGAATGGTAGCAATCGGATTAAAAATTTCACGGTATAGCTTAGCACCATAAAATTGGGTAAATCTTTAGCTAGGGTAGTCATGAATATGGTAAAACCTGAGATAATAACCCATACAAGTGGGACAAGAAGTAAAACTGAGAAATAGTCGGTCAGCTTCCTAAACGGGGTTCTTCCTGTTTTTTGCCAGATCTGATTAAATGCTCCTTCTACATTACTCGTAAGAATTACAACGGTATAAATCAAAAAGACAAAGCCAATCCCTAAAAACACTCCACTCTGTGTATGTGTAATATAAGTGTTAACAGAGTCAAGCAGTACGGACAATACTTCATCGTGTCCCTGAAAATTTTCTCTAACAAGATTCTCAACTAGCTTAGCGAATCCAAAACCTCGTGCAATAGCAAATATAATAGCCAAGATTGGTACTAATGCTAATAGTGTTGTATAAGTCAGGGCTGATGCTCTGTCCATCATGCGGTCTTGGATAAATCGTTGGATGGACAAGACCAAACGTTTAAGTATAGGGTAGAAAAACAGTTGAAGAGGAGTAAGCGTTTTTCGGTCTTGGGCCGTAATTCGCCAGAGGTCCTCAAGCAGAAACTGTCTAAAGCGCTTTATATCATTCATAATACATATTCAATAAAAAAATCACAGCAGATCTATAAGCCGGGTCCCGTACTCCAAAAGGAGTGCCTGTCATTTATCTATCATACATGTCACCATGTACGTCTGAGCCATAATGCTCTATCGTTCTACCCTCCGGCTCAAGCGAGCAGCCCTCAAACACCGGTATACATGAACTTTCTCTTCCCAAGATGTGCAGCGCACATGTCACCATATGCCTGGTAAGCTCTTACCTCACCTTCTCACCCTTACCTTATAAAATAAGGCGGTTATTTTCTTCCACATTACTCAAATCTCGCGACCTGCTAGCTTTTCTCTAGTGGGATGCTCTATAGAGCCCGGACTTTCCTCTTGTAATAAAATTACCAGCGACAAGCCGACCTACTGTGATTCGAGGTGCAAAATTAGTAGAAAACACGGAAAAGACAAAATGTCATATTTACATTTTTTCAGAATTGTCTCATTTTTGCCAAATTGGCATTAAAATTAAACGAATGTGAAAGAGTTTACTTTTTCTTATAACACCTGTTAAGTTAGGAATAATCTTTGTTAAAATATAGAAAACAGTCTACCTAAAATTTTGACAGGAATAAAATTTGTCTTTAATTTAACATCGTAAAAGTTAAACATAAAAAGAAATTAACAATTTAAAGGTTTATAGTTATGAATATGACAACTAAAAAGTATTTAATGATTTCAGCAGTTGCATTGATTGCATGTGGTGCTGTTAGTGTGACTACTTTTGCGTTGAATGCAGGTAAAAATGAGGATGGCACTTTCTCTGAGATGTTCACTCAGAATGAAGAATCACAAAAGCAGGCTGCAACCATTTCAAATGCACAGCCTGTAGATTTAACAGAAGCAGCTGAGATTTCTGTTCATGCCGTAGTACATATTAAATCTACTCAGCTGAGCAAGACCAAGACAGTGCAAGAGATGCCTGATATCTTTGATTTCTTCTTCGGCGATGGTAGAGGACAGCAGCGACAGATCCAGACTCAGCCAAGAGTTGGTTTTGGTTCTGGTGTTATTATTTCTGAAGATGGCTATATCGTAACCAATAATCATGTTGTTGAAGGAGCCGATGATATTACGGTTCGTTTGAACGATGAAAGAGAATTCAAGGGACGCCTGATTGGAACCGACGCTTCATCAGACCTGGCATTGGTTAAGATAGAAGGTAAAGGATTCCCAACTCTTCCTATCGGTGACTCTGATGCATTGAAGGTGGGAGAGTGGGTACTCGCAGTAGGTAACCCATTCAACTTGAACTCTACAGTAACTGCTGGTATTGTCAGCGCAAAGGCTCGTTCACTTACGTCTACTGCATCTGATGGTAAAACTGCTTCTCTGCAGAGTTTCATTCAGACCGATGCTGCTATCAACCAGGGTAATTCCGGTGGTGCATTGGTAAATTCACGCGGACAGTTAGTTGGTATTAATGCAATGTTGTATTCTCCAACAGGTGCCTATAGTGGTTATGGATTTGCTATTCCTACGACTATTATGAAGAAGGTTGTTGCAGATCTTAAGACCTATGGTTCTGTTCAGCGCGCTGTATTGGGTATTGCAGGTCGTTCAATTGGTACCGATATCACCATGGACGAGAGACAAGCTGAAGAAATTAAAAAGCAGGCAGAGGAATTGGGAGTTAAGGAAGGTGTACTTGTTGCTGAGGTAACAGAGGGTGGTGCAGCGGCAGCTGCCGGTTTGAAGGCTAACGACGTAATCATTGAACTGGGTTCAAAGAAGACCAAGAACTTCAACGATTTGCAGGAAGAGCTTGCTCAGCATCGTCCAGGTGATAAGATTACAGTAAAGTATATCCGTGATAAGAAAGAACATACTACCCAGATAACTCTGAAGAACTCTCAGGGAACAACTAAGGTTACTAAGAGTGCAGATCTTGACTTGCTTGGTGCAGCATTCCGTGAGTTACCAGACGACTTGAAGAAGCAGTTGGGTGTTAGCTATGGCTTACAGGTTACAGGTGTCACCGGTGGAAAGATGAAAGAAGCTGGAATCACAAAGGGATTCATTATCTTGAAGGCTAATGGTGAGTCAGTAAAAACAACTGAGGAGCTGGAAAGCATCATGAA
Source organism: Bacteroidales bacterium (assembly GCA_030523705.1). GTDB lineage: Bacteria > Bacteroidota > Bacteroidia > Bacteroidales > Bacteroidaceae > Minthousia. Next base: position 15,109 of record JAUNHZ010000039.1, on the reverse strand, counting down.
GGCTGCTTCACAGTCTCCTGAGCAGGTTCTCTTCTTGAGCGGTATCTACCCTTCAGGAAAGCGTGCAAACTTCGCTGTTGATTTGATGCAAGAGTAATTACTTAAGATAACTTAAAAACGGGCACTCCCTTCCGAGTGTCCGTTTTTTTTGCTATCTTTGTAACTATGAAATTGAGAATGTACATAATCCTTGCAAATCTTTTGTTTTTCATGGCTGCATCTGCACAAGACATGAAACCCATGAAAGCGCAACAATCTGAGAACAAATCCACGCTCATTCAGGATTTGGAATCAAGGGTTACATTCCAGGGGGCATCTACAACCATTAGCACTTTACAAGATAATCTTCTACCTAACACAGGTTATATTGCATCTATCTTGGATTACGCAAAGACTCACCTCGGGAAAAAGTATAGGAGTGGGGGTAAGGGGCCTAATGTATTTGACTGCTCTGGATTTGTGGGATTTGTCTTCAGACACTTTGGTTTTACCATGGGTGCATCGTCAAGAGACCAGTATCTACAAGGAACGGAAGTAGATCAGGAAAAACTTCGTCCTGGGGATCTCTTATTTTTTGGAGGTAGGAAAAAAGGTAAAACTACAGTAGGCCATGTGGGCATTGTTACTAATGTTGATCCTGAGACAAAACAAGTACAGTTCATTCATGCAGCTACAAGTGTAGGTATTAAAATAGATAGATTTCCTGATGGCGGATATTATTCTAATCGATACATCGGTGCTAAGCGTATAATAGAATAAAAAAAGCAAGCTCATTGTGAACTTGCTTTTTTTATATATAGATCTAGAAAATTATTCAGCACTTACAGAATCCGTCACTTCCTCCTCAATAACCTCAGGGATATATTTGGTATATTTAAAATCAGATTCAGAAAGGAATATAACGTTCAGATTCTTCTGATTCATATATTTTTTCTTCATCTCAATGAACTTCTTCTCAGCTTTAAGTTTTGTTTCTGCAGAAAAAGTAGCACAAACTCTATTGACACCATTCTTGTTCTCCTCCAAATATTCCTTCAATTGTGTACTGTAATGAGCACAATTTGGTAAGAACTTGGTCTTTTTTTGCAGCACGCCACCATCAATAGGCTGAACTGTAGTAAAATAGACTAATGAGTCTGCAAAAGAAGCAGAAAAACCAAAAATATACACCGTACTTTTAGAAGGATCTGGATCTTTCTTCTTGCTGAAGGAAGACAAGAGACAGATACTCATGACTGCTATGATAGAGAATAAAAACGTTCTTTTCATTTTATCTTCGAATTTGAGTGCAAATTTACAAGAAAAAAGCGGATACCACAAAATAGTATCCGCTTTTTAGTATTTGTTAGAATTATTTTAAAGGCTCTTGCTCAGATTTACCATCTCAATGGCCGTAATCATAGCATCTGCACCCTTGTTACCAGCTTTTGTTCCTGCACGTTCTACAGCTTGTTCAATACTGTCGGTAGTCAAAATACCATTTGTTACAGGTACTCCAGTCTTTAAACTTGCAGTAGCAATACCCTTTGCAGACTCGTTTGCAACCATATCAAAATGTGGAGTTGCACCACGAATTACTGCACCAAGGCAAACTACAGCATCAAACTTACCACTCTCAGCCATCTTCTGTGCCATTAATGGAATTTCAAAAGCACCAGGAACGAAAGCTAAGGTCAAGTCATCAGAGTTTCCACCATGACGTACAAATGTGTCTTCGGCACCACTGATAAGGTGAGAAACGATAAAATCATTGAATCTTGCGGCTACAATACCGATGCGTTGGCCACTAGCCAACAGTTTTCCTTCTACGACTTTCATATTTATTATTATTTGTTTTTCAAATCTTTCACATGGAGAAGATGCCCCATCTTAGTATACTTAGTGTACATATAATATTCATTCTTCTCGTTGCATGTCATCTCTATAGGTTCTCTGCCTACCACTTTCAAGCCAAAACCATCTAAGCCTTCAATCTTTAATGGATTATTAGTCATAAGAATTAAGTTCTGTACACCTATATCAGACAAGATAGAAGCACCAGTACCATATTCTCTCAAGTCTGCAGCAAACCCCAATGCCAGATTTGCCTCTACAGTATCCATGCCTTTGTCTTGTAGATTATATGCACGAAGCTTGTTAATCAAGCCAATGCCACGGCCTTCCTGACGTAAATAAAGAAGAACTCCACGGCCCTTCGCTTCGATTCTGCGCAATGCTTCAGCAAGCTGCTCTCCACAGTCACATCGTAATGAACCGAAGGCATCACCAGTTAAACATTCTGAATGAACACGGCAGAGCACAGGTTCTGATGTTGTCACATCTCCTTTAACAAGAGCCACATGATGTTCACCTGTCAGTTTGTTTACATAACCATACGCACGGAAATTACCATATTTAGTAGGTAAATCTGCATCTGTAACGCGTTCAACTAGTTTCTCTGTCTTTCTACGATAAGCCACCAGATCAGCTATGGTTATCATTACCAGACCTCTTTCCTTTGCAAATTCAATCAATTCTGGCGTACGCATCATAGTGCCATCCTCACGCATGATTTCACAACACAAACCGCACTCTTTCAAACCTGCTAAACGGCATAGATCTACAGTAGCCTCAGTGTGTCCAGTTCTTACCAGCACACCACCTTCACGTGCTTGTAAAGGGAACATATGACCAGGGCGACGGAAATCAGTAGGTTTTGTGTTGTCATCAACACAGGCGCGGGCCGTAATTCCACGTTCTACTGCAGAAATACCAGTAGAAGTTGAAATGTGGTCAACACTAACCGTAAAAGCTGTTTGATGATTATCCTTATTCTCTGCAACCATCATTGGTAAATCCAATTTCTTGCAAAGTTCTGCGCTCATTGGCATACATATCAAGCCTTTTGCGGCCGATGCCATAAGATTTACATTCTCAGTGGTAGCAAATTCTGCGGCACAAATCAAATCTCCTTCATTTTCGCGGTCAGGATCATCTGTAGCCAAAATACACTTTCCGTCACGAAGGGCTTGTAAAGCCTCTTCAATCGTATTAAACTTGAATTTCTCTTCCATATTCTTTTAAACATTTAACAGAGCATATAGAATGGAAGAGGGTAGAAATAGGGTAGTAACTGCCTATGATTTAGGCATAGTTCACCATTCACTCTGTTACATCTTCTTCCATCCGGACTTTACCGTCGGCACCGGAATCTCACCGGTTCAGTTCTCTATTTAGAGAAGTCGCGGGCTATACCGCCGGTAGGGAATTTCACCCTGCCCTGAAGATTTGTTGCAAAATTAATCTAAAAAGTGCTAGTATGCAAATAAATACCAATAAATATCCGATAAAACTATGCAAATCCTTGCTTCAGTAAACTTTCTAGTTTAGAAGAACTATCAGATTTACCTAAAAGTTTTTCTACATATTTTGCTAAGATATCATTTTCCAAATTTACCAAATCACCTGGTAACATACTGTGCAATGTGGTGTTTTGTTGTGTATGAGGAATTAAACTTACAGAGAAAGAAGTCTCATCCACATTCACAACAGTTAAACTGACTCCTTGAATGGTAATACTACCTTTTTCTATTATATAGCGTAGAATCTTGGAATCGCATTCAATATGCAACCATATAGCAGTATCATCTTGATGGCGCTTACAAATTCTTCCAGTTCCATCAATATGACCGGAAACAATATGACCGCCTAATCGGGTAGAGAGGGTGAGGGCACGTTCCAAATTTACTGAAGAACCTGCTTTCAGGTCACCTAAAGCGGTCTTGCGCATGGTTTCAGGCATAACATCCACTGAAAATCCAGTAGGTGAGAGTCTTGTAACGGTCAGGCAAACACCATTTGTGCAGATACTATCACCAAGTTGCGTACCTTCAAGCACCTTATTAGCTTGAATTTCCAACTCCATACTCTTTCCTAAGTGCTTGACTGCCTTAATCTTGCCAACTTCTTCTACAATACCTGTAAACATATTTAATTCTTATTTCTTAATCAAACCATGCAATACCACATCGCCTTCGCATAAAGATACATCCATTCTGTCTAATAGGATTGCATCTGACATTTTGGGAAAACCTAATCCTTCAATTGGTGATTTAGCCAGAGCTCCACCTATAAGTTTTGGTGCTATAAATGCAGTTATCTCATCTACAAGTCCTTGAGTTAAAAAAGACTCATTCAACGTGCCACCACCTTCAAGTAGAATTCCTGAAATCTTCTCAGCCGCTGCACGCTCTAAAAGTTCATCCAGTCCATTGCAAAGCCATGTTTCTACACCAAATGCATGTAATGCTTCAAGCTTATCATTAGAGGCCAAATGATTATGAGCAACGACAGTCCTATAGATATCTGCAGTTTTAACCAACTGACAATCCATAGGAATGCGGGCTTTACTGTCAGCTACGATTCGCACGGGCTGCCTATGATTACCTGACATTCTGCAATTTAGCATAGGGTCATCGGCTAATACCGTGCCAATACCACAAAGAATTCCTGGGTAATCACTACGCAATTGTTGGACAATCTCCCTGGATGCTTCGTTAGAAATCCACTTTGAATCACCATTATGTGTAGCAATCTTACCATCAAGTGTCATGGCATATTTCATATGAACCCAAGGGCGTTTCTGAGTGATATATTTCAAAAACACACGATTTTCATAACGTAATGTATTACCAAAAATATCCTCAAGTATAACGCATTCAATCCCTGCGTCTTCTAAGATTTGTAATCCTTTTCCAGCCACCAATGGATTAGGATCTAACAAACCCACATACACCTTTGATATTTTGTGGGCAATGATAGCTTCTGTACAAGGAGGCTGTTTCCCATAATGACAGCAAGGCTCCAATGTAACATACATTTCTGCGCCAGAACAATCTATACCATTCTCATCAGCCATACGGAATGCATCACGTTCTGCGTGTAAATCTCCGTAACAATGATGATAACCCTCTGCCAATATCTTTCCGTCACGAACAATGACAGCACCCACAAGAGGATTCGGATCTACAAAACCTTTGCCTAATCTTGCGAGTTGAATGGCTCGGTTCATGTAAGTTTCTACGGAATTATCAATCATAGATTCTATTTTTGTGCAAAGATAAGTATTTTTCTCGAATATGCCATTCTTATTCATTTTATATATATTTAGGGGATATATATTGTTATTTCCGTTACATCTATTAAACATAATCATGATTAGAACTTTTAAAGATTAACTTTTTTCTTTCTTATTTTATCATAATTCTTGTTCTTTAAATAAAAAAGAAAAAATGGACTTGCACCACATTTTAATTTGCCTTAATTTTGTACAATAAATCTATTAACAATTTATTAATAAACAATACTCATGAAAAAATTATTTGGAACATTGGCAGCTGCATTTGTTGCATGCTCTGCTATGGTATCTCTGAATTCTTGTTCAGAGCCAAGACCAGAACTTGGTTTGCAAGTTCAGACTCAAGCTGGTATCTTGGAAGGTGTTCAAGATTCAATTGTCAAGAAATTCTTAGGCGTTCCATTCGCTCAGGCTCCTGTTGGCGAATTACGTTGGAAGGCTCCACAGCCAGTTATTGCTTGGGAAGGCGTACGCGATGCTAAGGCATTCGGTAACGACCCAATGCAGACCAACGTATTTGGTGACATGGCATTCCGTGGTCCTGCTCGCAGCGAGGACTGCTTGTACTTGAACATCTGGACTCCTGCAAAATATGCAGATGAAGGCCTTCCTGTCTTGATTTACTTTAATGGTGGTGGTCTGATGGCAGGTTCTGGTTCTGAGGCTCGTTACGATGGCGAAGCCATTGCTCAGAAAGGTGTCATCGGTGTAACTGCAAATTATCGTGAAGGTATTTTTGGATTCGTGGCTCACCCAGAGCTGACTGCCGAGGCCGACTACAACGGTTCTGGTAACTATGGTTTCTTGGATCAGTGTGCTGCTATTCAGTGGGTTAAGGGTAACATTGCTGCATTTGGTGGTGACCCTAACCGCATCACTATCGTAGGTGAATCTGCAGGTTCATTCTCTGTTTCATTGTTGATGTGTTCTCCATTGTCTAAGGGTAACTTAGCAGGCGCTATGTTGTCTTCTGGTGCAGAAGTATTGCCATATAAGGCTGTTTCTCAGGAAGATGCTGATGCTGCAGGTCAGGCATTGCTGGCAAGCAAGGGCATTGAGTCTATTGCTGCAGGTCGTGCTCTTTCTGCAGACTCTCTTCAGGCTCTTCTTCCTCCATTTGCTGTAGGTATGGCAAATGTGGTTCTGGATGGCTATTTCATGAACGAGAGTGCTGATGACGTATTCATGAAGGGTGAACAGGCTCAGATTCCTTTGCTGGCAGGTTGGAACTCTGCTGAGGGTTCTCCACTCCAGGCATTGGCAGGTCAGGCCCCTACCCTTGAGAACTACAAGAAGGCTATGGCTCCTCAGTTTGGTGATATGACTGATGAGATTTTCGCTGCCTATGGATTTGAAACCGATGCAGACGTATTGAGCATCAAGGGTTTGAACTTGGCAGGCGATTTATTCACTGGTTTCCCAACATGGAAGGCTTGTGACTATCATGCAACTACTTCAGATCAGCCTGTTTATCGTTACAAGTTCAACCGTCCACGTCCAAAAGTATCTGCTAAGATGGGTAATATGGTTGGCGCATTGGCTGGCGGTGTCCGTGAGATGACTGAAGAGGAGAAGGCAGCAGAGGCTGCTAAGCCTAAGATGGTAGAAGGTGCAGTTCACTCTGCTGATATTGAGTATGCTATGGGTAACCTTGCTACAAACGAGTACTACGACTGGACTGAAGACGACTATAAGATTTCTGAGTTGTTCTTGAGCTACTATGCAAACTTCTGTAAGACAGGTAATCCAAATGGCGAGGGTCTGCCTACCTGGACTCCAATCAATGGTAAGCTTGATGCTGCTCCTGTAATGCAGATTGATGTTACTTCTGCAGAGAAGGCTGACGCTGCTACAGAAAAGGCTTATCGCACACTGGAGAAGTTCCACAAGAGCCAGTTGAATAAGTAATTTATTTCAAACAGAACACAAAAATCCCCGGTTATTCAATTAGCCGGGGATTTTTTATATTACTTACTTCTTGATTCTATGACCGTATTTAACAATCTTGCCCTCTTCTGGTTTCAATGGAATCTCTACAGAATCCTTATTTAAGTTGCGGGTCTTAGCATAACCGTAGTACCAATCATCATAATACCAATAGCCCCAATCGTCATAGTATGGTGACCAGTCGTAATAACTTGTAATCTTAGTCATATCAAAGAAATCATCACTGTCGCCAAAATAGCCGGTGAAATGATAGTTGCTCAATGTATAGTCATAGATGACAGTATCCAAATCATGGTTGTGTGGATAAGTCAAGTAGATATCCCTACCCTTCACATCCCAATAGAATCTGAAGTACTGCTGACGGTATGGACCTTTCTTGTAATAATCCAACTGGATTCCATAACCATGAGTAGCATAGTCATAATCTGGATAGAAAACCACATCAGACTTATATGAATCGTACTCTACAATGTCCCCATGTCCATAATCATAGGCATACCATGAGCCATAATAACCGGTCCAGTCTCCTGAAAGTGCCATTGCGCGATCTACATCGTCATCGCAAGCAGTGAAAGCAAACACACTCACCAGACCAAGCATCCATGCGTAAAATTTGTTCATTCTCTTCATAACTCTGCATTTTTAATTGTTTCTACTGCAAAGATAAGGTAGGGAAAACACTTTTGCAAGATGAAAACCCTAAAAAACAAAGGGGATAGCCCTAAATTGGACTATCCCCTTATAAAAATCGCGATAGTTATGCTTATTTACCTGCGTTCTTTACGTATTTCTCAAGCCATGCGTCCTGCTCATAAAGCAAGTGCAGCACGTTCTCTTTTGCAGTATAGTGATGACTTTCCAATGGCAGTACCACATAGCGGACAGTTGCCTTGTGACCCTTTAGTGCTTGATAGAAGCGCTCACTCTGGATTGGGAATGTACCGGTATTGTTATCCAGCTCACCATGAATAAGCAGCAGCGCACCACTCAACTGATTAGCATACATGAATGGAGACATGGCATTATATACCTCTGGAGCCTCCCAATAGGTACGGGTCTCACTCTGGAAACCAAATGGTGTCAAGGTACGGTTGTATGCACCACTGCGTGCAATACCGGCCTTGAACAGCTTAGTGTGTGTCAACAGGTTACCGGTCATGAAACCACCATAAGAGTGACCACCTACACCAATTCTGGCAGTATCTCCTACTCCAAGGTCATAAATTGCTTTCACTGCAGCCTCTGCATCCATGACTAGCTGGTCAATGTAGTTATCGTTTGGCTCAGTCTTCTCATCACCTACGATTGGCATCTCTACGTTCTCCATAACGCAATAGCCGCGAGTAACGAACATGGCTGGGAATCTGTAAGTCATGACAGGGAATGTGTACTTAGAACCACGAACCTGAGCTGCCTCGGACATGTTTCTGTACTCTCTTGGATAACCTACCATGTAAACAGGAAGGCGGCCATCACGTTCCTTATTATAACCTGCAGGCAGATATACAGTAGCAGTCAGATCTACACCATCGGCACGCTTGTACTTAATCTGCTCATGAGTAACACCTTCCATAGCCTTGTATGGATTCTCAAATGAAGTCAACGCAGTTTCCTTTTTCTTCTTCAAATCATGCAAGTAGAAATTGGCTGGACGTGTATTGCTCTCACGACTGGTAATAAACTGCAGTTTCTCCAGATCCTTCATGGTTACAAGTGTCTCGTAATATGGAGCCTGACAACGCCACAGGATGGTTGTCTTCTTCTGTGGAATGTTATACTTGCTGATGTAAGGCATGTCGCCATCATCGCTTGCGCCTGTACCATTGTACAAATAGAGTTCTGTATGATTCTTGTTGGTATAGACTACGGCACGACCAAACTCATTATCACGAGTGAGAGGACGACCAGGATTGTTATAATTATCGCCAGACTTAAGCTTGAACAGTTCTACTGGTGCCTTGTCGCTACATGGCACAATGATAGAAGTCTTGCTGAAATGCTCACGGCTGCTAGATTCGCTCAAGAGCGCAAATGTGTCGTCACACCACTGGATGCCGCCAAAACGATTCTTTGTTTTGACCACAACCTGCTTCTCACCGTTGAATGGACTCTCCAACTGATAAACCACATCCAGATACTCTAGTTTCTTACCCTTAGGATCACCACCATCCAGTGCTTCCGCCCATGTAATGGTAGCAGCCTTATCTGCACGCCAACTGAAACGGCGAGGATAAGCAGAAGTGGTATCATAACCCATAGGAGTCACAATCAGTGGGTTCTTAGCCAACTGCTTCACATCCTTTCCATTCACATCCATGATACGGATAATGGAAGGGAAACTGCCATAGGTAGCAGTATAAGAATAAGGTTTCTGTACAGAGTTCAGCAGCAGATACTGCTTGTCTGGAGACAATGATACTGAACTGAAGATCTCTGGTTTTCCAATCTCCTGCTCACCAGCCTCAGTATGCTTGACCAGCTGTGCGGTAAAATAATACTCAAACTGCAACTCATCGTTTACGTTAGTCAACATATCCTGATAGGTACGTGCAGGCGCACTGGTACCCAGATTCTGCTGAATGATAGGTGCCTGAGGTACGGTGTTCAGTGCAGGAGCTGCGCCACGATTCTCAGGAACGGCAGAATAGATGAAGTCGGTATCGTTCAACCAATAGATAGATGTACCCTGAACAGCGTTCATTCTACGGTTGGTAATCTTCTTAGCCTGGCCATCTAAACCACACTTATACAAATAGATACCCTTTTCTTCTTTTGTCAATACAATCAGTTCCTGTCCAGATGGATTCCACTTAGCACTCCAGATAATGGCATTCTGAGGCAATCCTGTGACTACAGTCTCTGCCAGAGTCGCTGTATTTACAATGGTTACCTTATCATAAGCAGGCGTACGAGACACACTGTATGTATCAGGATTGAAACGGGCACCAGCCAAACGGAACTCCGTCTGAGCCTGCTCTGCCAATGAAAGGAAAGGACGCTTGTTCAACTGCACCATATAGGTACATGGATCATTAAACACTACATCAGGAACCAGTGGAGCCATGGCAATGTCCTGAAGTACCTGAGGTGGAAGTTTGTAGCCCTCATCCTGTGCTTTCATTGGGGAAACAAAAGCCAACAGCGTAAGAGCTGAAAGAATTACTTTTTTCATATCACTTTATGTTGTTAATTTGATTTTTTCTATACTCTCTTCTAATCAGGACGTAAAGGTACAACAATTAAATATGCCAATCGCAAAAAAATGAGTACAATTTTGATAATTCATGCAATATTTTGAGAATAATTATCTAATTTTGTATTCAATAAATAGATAATAATCCACAAAATGACAACCTCTCCAACTGTTTACCAAATATATGAGCTGGAATCTTTTACGCCAGATCAATTCAATCAACTAGCCAGACTCATGGAAGAGTTAGACCCTACTTTACCTCTTAAGGAATCTACGCTGAAAGAATTGGTTGAATCTGCTGACAATCATTTAATGGTACTCAGAAAAGACGATAAGATCATTGGTTGCTATACACTTTGCATATTTACCTCTCCCACAGGGAGAAAGGCATCGCTGGAAGACGTGGTGATAAGCACTGAACACAGAGGCGAGAAACTGGGTGATCTGCTCATGGAGCATGTGATAAGACAATTGGAACAGTTCTCTCCTATCCATCTGCAGCTTACCTCACGCTCTTCGCGAATAGCGGCCAATCATCTGTATCAAAAGTATTTCAAATCGAAAGAGACAAATGTATATGTTTCAGATATAAACTAAAGACTCATGGTAAAGATTCATTATATTCTAGCATCCATCTTGCTGGCATTTATCACATCTTGTGGAGAAAAGTCGAAAAGCAATGATGAGATAACCGAAGCTGTCCAGACTTATGCTCAGACCAACTTTCCTAATTCCTTTCTGGAGGTAAAAGAAGTGGTACTCATTGACACCGTCTCAAACATAACGGTAGCTGAGAAAGCTTTAAAAACGGTGAATGAGTTGTCGGCACTTAGCGAGCAGCTAGAGGATTCACTCTCCAGCATGTATGTGGATATCATAGCTCATCAATCACTAGCGAAAGCCCAAAATTCTGACTCTCCATTAGCCATGGATATTGTATTGAATTTAGGAGAGTTAAGAATGAATATCTATAGTAAATCTTCAACTCCAGAGCATATCTTGGAGGTCCAGGATTTCGCAGATACTTATGCTACCCTTTTAGATGCTATAGATGCCACCTATGCCAAGCATGAAGGCGAAGCCAAGCAGTTGCGCTACCAGATCTTGGCCAAAAACGGAGATGCAGATATCAGGCTTTGGGCATTTCAAGATGTAGAGACGCGTCATTTGATTATAGGCAAGAATGAGTTTACCTCCAGCGATTTGAGCAAAGAATCGCGTACTATTGAAGAAACCCTACTTAAAGTAAGGGCATATTTCCTGGAGAAGAATGAGAAAAATCAGGCCAACCTAGAATTAGCTAAAAAGATTAAAAAGGGACTAGAGGCGATCTCACTATAATCCATATTATTTGTATTATTTAAAAGAATCCACCAATGTTCCAATTTCGATGAAATTTTGCTGTAAACAAGAAGTAATTCCCATTTATGTCTCATTTAAGTCTCATTCAACTCTCATAAAAAATGAGAGATAAATGGGGTCTTAATGGGTTTAAATTTGGTTTTTAAACGAATTATTAGTATATTTGTAACGGAATTTAAAAGGAATAATATATGGCAAGAATTTCAGATAACGGATTGTTTTCGGGAACTGTTGGGAACCTAAGCTATAGAGTTCACAACGGGGTTAACTATGTATATGCAAAAACGGATAGAGTCAGTAACCCCAGAACTGATGCACAGGTTGCACATCGCATGAAATTGAGAAACATCCTGAATGTTTATGGCCGAATTAAACACGCATTAACAGATAATTTTGAGGGTAAAACAGGTAGGCAGAGTGATTACACCCATTTCCAAAGCTTAAACCTTATGCTGAAAGCCGTGCCACTCACTAAAGCAGAAGCCGAGGACAGATACAATATTGTCGCACCTTATAAAATATCCAATGGCAAACTGCAAACTATTTGCTACAAATTGGAAGACGGCGTCCTGATTAGCGACCTTTATATCGGAGCGCAGGACTGGAATGAACAGTTGACAATATCAGATTTTACAGAATATATTGTTAAAAGAAATGAGAATTGGTCGTACAACGACACGTTGGAGTTTATTTGCTGTAAGCAAGATATCAGCGGGAATGAACACAGACCATGGATAGACTGCGAATTCATAAATCTGACATTAGATCTCAATGATTTCCGCAAAATAAAAGATGTTCTCGGAAACATCAAGGTTTGCTGTTCAGCTGAAGGATTTCTCTGCGTTGAGGCACCGGAAGACGGCGGATATGCCTTGGTACATAAAAGGTATAGCGGGAAAAAGACGTTAGCTTCTACGCAGCAGCTTGCTGTTAAAAATGCTCTTCTAGACACGTATTCTACACCAGAACAAATGGAGATGGCTGTTAAGAGTTATCAAAAGAAAAGGTGATTTGTTGAAGAATAAATATAGAGAAAAGGCCTGAAAGTCATACAACTCTCAGGCCTTTATCTTTATCAAAAATGATTTCTTTACTTTTGGGGTTTTCTTGAACCAAGAATAATCAAACCCAGCATCACCCACATGCCTACAAATCCTGCAATGCCTCCTTCCAACGCATCCATAACTGATCTGTCCTTAAAGACTACAGAAAACAAGATATAGGCAACCACAAAAGCGACTGACAGTATAGCACCTTCCTTTAAGGATTTCTTTTGCTCATCATTCAGTTTCATAGACTTGTGAATTAAATTAATATGCTCTTGCGATCAGTACGCGATGATGAGATGGCTTACCTGTAACCATACAAACGCCTTCCTCTGCTGGAACATCGAATGGCACGCAACGGATGGTAGCCTTAGTCTCTTCCTTGATACGAGCCTCAGTCTCAGCTGTACCATCCCAGTGGCACAAGAAGAATCCACCGTCCTCAATCTTCTGCTTGAACTCCTCGTAAGAGTCGCAAACCTGAATACGAGAGTCGCGATAAGCCTTAGCCTTCTTAAAGATATTGGTCTGGATATCTGCCAGCAGCTCCTCTACATAAGCCTCAATGCCCTCAAGAGAACGGGTTTCCTTCTCCAAAGTATCACGACGCATAACCTCTACTGTACCATTCTCCAGGTCTCTTGCACCCAATACCAGACGTACTGGCACACCCTTCAGTTCATAATCTGCGAACTTAAAGCCTGGACGCTTGTTGTCTGCATCATCATACTTTACGCTGATGCCCTTGGCACGAAGGTTAGCCACAATACCGTTTACCTTCTCAGAGATAGCAGCCAACTGCTCATCACCCTTATAGATAGGAACGATAACCACCTGGATTGGAGCCAATTTTGGAGGAAGTACCAAACCATTATCGTCAGAGTGAGTCATGATCAGTGCACCCATCAGACGGGTAGATACACCCCATGAAGTAGCCCATGCATAATCCAGCTTATTCTCTTTGTCCACAAACTGAACCTCGAATGCCTTAGCAAAGTTCTGACCCAAGAAGTGACTGGTACCACTCTGCAGTGCCTTACCATCCTGCATCATAGCCTCAATAGTATAGGTGTCAAGTGCACCTGCAAAACGCTCGGTTTCACTCTTCACGCCCTGAACTACAGGAACACCCATCCAGTTCTCTGCAAAGTCAGCGTAAACCTTCAGCATCTTCTGTGCGTTAGCCTCTGCCTCTGCACGAGTAGCGTATGCACAGTGACCCTCCTGCCACAAGAACTCAGAGGTTCTCAAGAACATACGGGTACGCATTTCCCAACGCATTACGTTAGCCCACTGATTAATCTCCAAAGGAAGATCACGGTAACTGTTAATCCAATTCTTATAGGTATTCCAGATGATAGTCTCAGAGGTAGGACGTACAATCAGCTCCTCCTCCAGACGAGCCTCTGGGTCAACGACAACGCCATTACCCTCAGGGTCATTCTTCAGGCGATAGTGGGTAACCACAGCACATTCCTTTGCAAAGCCCTCTACATGCTCAGCCTCACGGCACAGGAATGACTTTGGGATAAGAAGTGGGAAATACGCATTCTGTACACCAACCTGCTTGAACATGTCATCCAGGGCACGCTGCATCTTTTCCCAAATGCTATAGCCATAAGGCTTAATGGTCATACAACCACGAACGGCAGACTGCTCTGCCAAATCTGCCTTAACAACCAACTCATTATACCACTGAGAGTAATTCTCTGAGCGCTTGGTAAGGTTCTTTAGTTCTTTTGCCATATATACATTATATTATTAATACTCCATTAAAATTAGTGCAAAATTAATAATTTTATCCGAGAAAAGAGTAAGATATACCTTTTTTTTATATCTTTGCAATAGATTAGATGGAATAAACTAACTTAATCAAAAAACACAAAAATGAAAAAGATTCAATTTATGTCAGTTCTGCTCTGCCTTTCTATGGTATTGAGTGGATGTGGTAATGCAACAGGTAACGGTGCTTTGATTGGTGCAGGTGGTGGTGCTGCTCTGGGTGCTGTAGTAGGTAAACTGATTGGTGGTAAGAACAGTACACTGGTAGGTGCAGCTGTTGGTACTGCTGTTGGTACAACTGCTGGTGCATTGATTGGTAAGAAGATGGACAAGGCTAAGGCTGCAGCAGCTGCTGTAGAGAACGCTAAGGTTTCTACTATCACCGATGCAAATGGTCTTGAAGGTGTTAAGATTGAATTTGACAACGGTATCTTGTTCGCTACTGGTAAGGCTACTTTGAAGGCTGACGCTCAGAACAGCTTGAAGAAGTTTGCTAACAACGTATTGAAGGTTTACACTGATTGTGATGTTGATATCCACGGTTTCGCATCTAGCGACGGTTCAGATCAGACTAACCTGACTTTGAGCCAGAATCGTGCTAACTCAGTTAAGACTTATCTGACTGGCACTTGCGGTGTTTCAACTGCACAGATTAAGAACACT
>JAUNHZ010000038.1 GCA_030523705.1 Bacteroidales bacterium | reverse complement strand
GTTATAGTGCTGCGAAATTAAGGATAAATAAACGCACACCCGTACGCCTATGTAAACTATAGATGTAAGAAATTAAAACAGTTTCTTACTATTTATCAACTTATTAAGATTTCAAAATGTAAACTTTCTGTACATATAATTCAATGATTATTCTTGTTCCATCCAACAAAAAAAACTATCTTTGCGAAAATAAAGCACGTTTTACTACTAACAGAACTATATTAACCATGAGAAAAAGTATTGCACTTGCAAGCGCTGCCCTCTGCCTGGCAGCCTGTACAAAAGCCCCTGTGGAAACAGCATACGAGGGCTTTAACCTCATTACACAAGATGGCCCTACCCTGGGTTATGCGCCTTCATCGGGCATAAAAATCCTGTATGACGGAAATTATGCTTTCAAGGACTTGAACAAAAACGGAGAAATTGACGTTTACGAGGACTGGAGAAAGGACATCGAAGAGCGTGTAGCCGACTTGGCAAACCAACTTTCCAAGGAGGAGATTGCCGGCCTGATGCTCTATAGTTCACATCAGCCTATCCCAAATACAGGAGGTTACGGTATTGCCACCTATAACGGCAAGAGCTACGAGGAAAGTGGCGCACAGCCTTGGGATTTAACTGACCAACAGAAGAAATTCTTAGGCGAGGATAACCTCCGCCATGTATTGGTTACCGCAGTGGAAAGCCCAGAGGTAGCGGCTAAATGGAATAATGTAGCGCAAGCATTTGTAGAAGGTATTGGCCACGGCATACCAAACAACAACTCCAGTGACCCTAGAAATGGCGTAAGCGCGGGCGACAGTGAGTTCACCGCAGGAGCTGGAGGTCAGATATCTCTCTGGCCTAATGAGGTGGGCATGGGTGCCACTTTCGATCCAGAACTGATGCGTGAGTATGGCCAGATTGCCTCTACGGAATACCGCGCCTTAGGTTTTGCCACCTGTCTTTCACCACAGATAGACTTAGGAACAGAACCACGTTGGTTCCGTTTCCAAGGAACTTATAGTGAAGATCCACAGCTTGTTGCCGATATGGCGGAGGCCTATTGCGATGGTTTCCAGACATCTACCGGCGATGATGCACTCTATGGAGCATGGGGTCTCAAGAGTGTGAATGCCATGGCAAAGCACTGGCCTGGTGGTGGTCCTTGCGAAGCAGGTAGAGATGCACATTATGGTCGCGGAAAATTTGCCGTATATCCAGGAAAGAACTTTGAATTACACAAAATTCCTTATCAGAAAGGAGCCTTCAAGCTCAAGAATGGCACTGGAATGGCATCTGCCATCATGCCATATTACACCGTTTCTTACGGACAGAGCGACGAGGTGGTGGCCAACAACTACAACTATGACATCATTACCAAGCAGCTCCGCGAAGCAGAAGGCTATGACGGCGTTCTCTGTACAGACTGGGGCGTAACTGCCGATGAGGTACATCCAGGTATCCATTCCGGAAAGCCTTATGGCTTGGAAGACAAGACCGTGGCAGAGCGTCATCTGAAAGTCTTACGCGCTGGTGTAGATCAGTTTGGAGGAAATAACGATAAGGTTCCTGTACTGGAAGCCTTTGAAATGATGATCAAGGAAGATGGCGAAGAAAAAGCTATGGAGCGCATCCGCACATCTGCTAAGCGACTGCTACGCAACATTTTCCGTACCGGTCTGTTTGAAAATCCATACCTGATTCCAGCAGAAAGCGGCAAGGTTGTTGGTTGCGCTGAATTCATGGCAAAGGGCTATGAAGCACAGGTAAAATCCATTGTCATGGTAAAGAACCATGCTGAGACATTACCACTCAAAGAAGCCAAAAAGACAAAGGTTTACATTCCACAGCGCTACTACCCTGAACACAAGAGTTTCTGGGGATCTGCTATCCCTGGAGATACCATTACCCCTGTAAAACCAGAGCAAGCAGCCAAATACTTTGAGGTAGCAAATACTGCAGAAGAAGCCGATGTAGCCATTGTATTCATCAATTCCCCAGACAGTGGATGGGGGCATAACCTGGCTGAAGCACTGGCTGGTGGATTAGGAAAATCAAAAGAGCCACTCATGGACATGCTCAAAGGCTATGGATTAGAATTCCCTCAGGGTCAGGAAGATGCCTTCTTGCAAAACTACATCAAGCAGAATCTGGCAACAGCAAACAACTTCTTTATCCCTGCAGGTTCAAAAGTAGCAGCTCCAGGAAATGGCTACTACCCTATCTCCCTGCAATATGAAGATTATGTAGCTGAATATGCCCGTGAAGAGTCCATTGGCCAGGGTGACCCATTTGAGGCAAACCCAAACCGCTCATATTTAGGTAAGGGTGTGCGTACCTATAACAAACCGGACATGGAACTGGTACAGGAAATGCGCAAGAAAATGGGCGACAAGAAGGTTGTGGTAGTTGTCAACACCACAAACCCATTCGTATTGAGTGAGATAGAGCCTTACGCCGACGCCATCTTGATTACTTTCACCATTCAGACACAAGCTATCCTGGAGGTTATCAACGGTACCTATGAACCTAGCGGTTTGCTCCCATTCCAAATGCCACTGGATATGAAAACTGTAGAAGAGCAAGCCGAAGATACCCCAAGAGACATGGTTTGCTACAAAGATGCAGATGGCAATGTATACGACTTTGCCTTCGGTTTGAACTGGAAGGGTGTCATAAATGATGAGCGCGTGAAGAAATATAAATAAGAAAAGTGTAAGGATACCCCTTTCCTCTAAACAATAAAAACGCCCCTCTTGTCCTGAGACTTGAGGGGCGTTTAAAAAAGAAACTATTAGGGTTATATAGACTCTTTAAAAAAACAATCCTTTTACCAAAAAAACTTAATTACTATCAAAAAACAAATTAGTAACCTAAACCTAAAATTTTACTATTATAAACCACCTGCACCTTCGCTAAGGTATAACTTTTCAAAATACAATTGCAAATATATAAAACATAATAATGACTTGTTTATGCAAGTAAACAGCCAAGGTAAATTTATATAGCATCTTAAAATTTGATTATCAAACATTTGATTTTTACACAATGTAAGTTTTATCCAGCACTAAATTGAAGAAAATTTGCAGAAATAAATAAAAAATCCTATATTTGCATTCAACTATCTTATACAATATGAAAACACGAGAATTTGTTTTTGCACTATTCATAAGCTTAGCATGCATTCCTATATATGCACAGAAACTGAGTCTTGAGACTGAGCGCACCTTAATGCGCCTAGATTCACTGCTGGACCAGATGGGAAATATCCACAGTCAGAAAGAGGCTCGCATTGCGGAATTAAAACGCGCCTCCCTTAAAAGCAACAAGATTGACGATGTTCTGTGGTACAATGAGAATCTGTACAATGAGTATTTTGTATATAACACAGATTCTGCCATGCACTATATCAACAAGAACATGGAGCTATACAAGAAAAATGGATATCAAGAGCAAGTCATCAATGTACAGCTGGACCGTAGCTTACTTTATGTAAACACAGGGTTGCTGGATCATGCCAAAGCTTTGATAGACTCAATCCAGCCCTACATAAAAGAATCACAAAAATCTTTCTTTTACGACGTATACCGCACCTATCTGGACAGAAGGTCACGCTATAACATGACAGAGAACCTGAGCGATGCTAAGCAATTCAAGAAGTTGTCAGCATCTTACACAGACTCTATCATGAAATACATTACCCCTGCAGATCCACAATATCTCTGGTATAAGACATGGGAGGTGTTGGGAAAGAATAAAGGACTTGAGGAATTAATCTCCCAATTGGAAAAATTGTCAAAGTCAAATCCGTTGCTCACCAGAAACGATGCGATGGTAGAATATGCACTGGCACGCCTATACAGAGCTACAGGAAATCCTGATAAAGAAGTCTATCATATGGCACGGGCAGGAATAGCAGATCTCACGTATTGCAATCAAGATGTTGCTTCTGTCAATGAACTTGCCACGTGGTTCTATGAGCACGGAAAATTAGAAAGAGCTTATCGCTATGCTGGTGTTGCCATGGGCTTGGCATATAGTTATGGTGACCGCGTACGCATGACAGAGCTTGGCGTGCTAACCAGTAAGATATCAGAGAATTATGTATCAAAGAAGAAGAAGCAAGAAAACAAGCAGATTGCAATTATCATACTACTTTCTACGATGACTGTACTCCTTATTGGAAATACAGGATGGCTCCACATTAACAGAAAGAAACGCCACACCGCAGAAAGAGAGCTCAAAAGAAACATGGAGGAACTGGAGAAGGCTAACCTACAGCTTACCCTATCAAATCAAGAACTGGAAAAAGCGCATCAGGAACTACAAAAGCTCCACAACCAGCTACAAGGTTCCAACATCACTCTGCAGGAAAGTGTAGAGGAGAGGCAGAACTATATCACGCAGGTTTTGAGCATGTGCTCTAACTATATCAATAAGCTGGATGAATTCCGTATTGACATCAACCGAAAGATTAAAGGAAAGAAATTCAACGAGATAGAAGAGCTGACAAGCAGTCAAGCCATGTCGCAAGAGCAAATCCAGAAATTCTATCAGACCTTCGATGCCATTTTCTTGAGCATCTTTCCAAACTTTGTACAAGATTTCAACAAGCTCATGCAGCCAGAGCATCAGGTACTTCCACAGAAGGGAGAAAAGCTGAGCACGGAACTTAGAATCTTGGCATTAATCAAGCTTGGAATAACAGACAGTGTGAGAATATCTGAATTCCTGCACTGCTCCAACCAGACCGTTTACAATTATAGATTGCGAATTCGTAACAATAGCCTGTATCCAGAAAAAAAAGTATTGATACAAGCTATCCAACAGCTATAAACATACCTAATTACCTATGAAGAAGTTTCTTCTACTAGCAACCTTCATTATGGGTTGCCTATCAGCTCAAGCTCAAATAACACTGGTAAAGAATCAAAAGCCTGCTGCACGTATTGTACTTACAGAAAAGAGCGATGTAAACCAGCAAGCAGCAACACTTCTACAGGATTTCATCAAGCGCATTTCCGGCGCAGAATTACCTATTTTATATAATGGGGCCAAAAAGGGAGATGTCCTGATAGGTGGAAATACAACACAAGCTACCGAAGATGGCTTCCTTCTGGATACAACCAACGGAATGCTTCGCATTCAGAGTGGCGGAGACAAAGGTGCCATCTATGGAGTGGTTACACTGCTGGAAGACTATCTGGGAGTGAATTATTATGCCAAGGACTTCTGTACTTTCAATTCACAGCATACCATTATCCTGCCTGAAATCAAGCGTGCAGAATCTCCAGCATTCCGATATAGACAGACCCACAGCTACGGAAACGATGATCCATTGTATAAACTTTGGGCACGCCTGGAGGAACCTAGCGAGATGTTTATTGATGACATGTGGGTACATACCTTTAATAGAATCTTGCCTGCAAGTCGTTTTGGAAAGGAACATCCCGAGTACTATTCCTTGATTAACGGAGAAAGACGCCCTGGAACCCACAGCCAATGGTGCCTGACAAATCCAGACGTTTTTGAAGCTGTATGTACACAACTGGACAGCATCTTTAAGGCAAACCCAGACCTAAAGATGATCAGCGTAAGCCAGAACGACGGAAACGACACATACTGCCACTGTCCTGAATGCACGGCTGTAGATGAATACGAAGGAGCACACAGTGGCAATTTCATCCGTTTCCTGAACAAACTAGCAGAACGATTCCCAGACAAAGAGTTCTCTACCCTTGCCTACCTGTTCACCATGCAACCTCCTAAGCATGTCAAGCCTTTGCCAAACGTGAATATCATGCTCTGTGATATTGACTGCAAGCGCGAAGTGCCTCTGACTGATAATGCATCGGGACAATGGTTCAAAGAAGCACTGGAAGGTTGGGCTAAGATTTCAAACAACATCTTTGTGTGGGACTATGGCATCAATTTCGACAATATCGTAAGTCCATTCCCTAATTTCCATATCCTACAAAAGAACATGCAGCTCTTCAAGGACAACCACGTGACCATGCATTTTGCACAGGTAAACGGTATAAAGGGAGGCGATTTCTCTGAAATGCGTGCCTGGATGCTCTCAAAACTCATGTGGAACCCTTATCAGGATTCCGATGCGCTGATGCGCCGCTTTATGGAGGGTTATTATGGCGCTGCTGCACCTTATCTGTATCAATACCAAAAGATTATGCAAGGAGCACTCCTAAGCAGTGGTACTGAATTATGGATTTACGACAGTCCGATAACCCACAAGAACGGTATGCTGAACGCAAATCTTCGTAAGACATATAACGAGCTGTTCGATAAGGCCGAAGAAGCCGTAAAGGACAATCCGGTCCTCTTGGATCATGTGCGTTTGAACCGTCTGACACTACGCTATTCAGAATTGGAAATTGTCCGCACCGAAGCAGAGGGAGATCCAGACATAGAGAACAAACTGAATGCATTTGAGAAACTTTGTGCACACTACGGAGTTCAAAGCCTGAATGAACGCAACAACGCACCGGCAGATTATTGTGCCCTCTATCGCAAGCGTTTCTTGCCTAACAGACAGAAGAGCATTGCTGCAGGCGCTAAGGTTACTTTCCAAAGCGCACCCGATGAGAAATACCGGGAACTAGGAGAAACAGCACTGACAGACCAACTCTTTGGAGGTACTACATACGTAGAGAGCTGGGTAGGTTGGGAAGGCAGAGATGCGTCATTCACCCTGGATTTAGGAGAACAAAAGAAGTTCACACGCATAGAAGCCGACTTCCTGCACCAGCTGGGAGCATGGATTCTCCTTCCAAAAGGCGGAAGATTCAGCATCAGTCAAGATGGAGAACACTTTGAAGAATTTGGTTCTTTCCAATTTGCCGAAGACAGAGACCTTCAAGTAAAGTTTGTTCCTGGTGCCGTGGAGAGTTCAGTACCAAAGCAAGCACGATATATCAAGGTAGAAGTAGAGACCTTAGGATTATGCCCAGACTGGCATTATGGTGTAGGTTATCCGGCATGGTTCTTCATGGATGAGATTTCCGTTTACTAACAAATTCTAAGTTTTTCGTCTCTATTCTTGGCAGATGTAAAAAAAAATCCTATTTTTGCAGACAATATAGTATAGGAACAACAAAAATAAAATGAATTTTATCTTTATATCACCAAATTTTCCACAGAAGTTCTGGCAATTCTGTGATGCGCTGAAGAAAAACGGCGCAAATGTCCTGGGTATTGGTGACCAGGCTTGCAATGAACTTTGCCCAGAACTGAAAAATGCACTTACCGAATACTATCTGGTAAGTGACATGCAAGACTACAAGCAGATGTATAAGGCTGTAGCATTCTTTGCATTCAAATACGGACCAATAGACTGGTTGGAATCCAATAATGAGTTCTGGCTGGAAATGGATGCCAAACTGCGCACAGCTTTCCATATTACCTCTGGAATTGGCGAAGACAAGATTGACAGCATCAAGGAGAAATCTGAGATGAAGAAGTATTATGCACTTGGTGGCATACGTACGGCTCGTCAAATCAAGGCTTCAAAGGGACTGGAAGCTGTTCTGAATTTTGCAGAAGATGCAGGCTATCCACTCTTCTCAAAACCTGATGTTGGCGTAGGTGCTGGTGGTGCTCATAAGTTGGAGAATGAAGATGAAGTTCGTCGTTTCTTCCAGAATCCTGATGCTGATAAATATGTCATCGAGGAGTTTGTCACCGGAAACATCTGTACTTACGATGCAATCGTAAATAGTCAGGGAGACCCTCTCTTCGAGTCTATGTGTGTCTGCCCACCTAGTATCTCTGATATTGTGGAGTATAATCTTGACTCTACCTATTATGTAGAGCAGCACATGAGCGAGAACCTTCGCTACTGGGGCCGCAAGACCGTGAAGGCGTTCGGTGTCCAGAGCCGTTTCGTACACTTGGAATTCTTCTGCTTGGACCGTGCACACCGCGGTTTGGGTGAGATAGGCGATTTTGTGGCACTGGAGGTAAACATGCGTCCTGGTGGAGGCTTCACTCCGGACATGATTAACTATGCACACAGTGTTGATGTCTACAAGATATGGGCAGATATGATCTGCTTCGATAAGCGTACAACCCCAAACCCTCACGAGGATTACTTTGTGATGTTCGCAGGAAGACGCGATAATGTGGCCTACGTTCACAGCCATCAGGACATCATGGAGAAATACAAGGGACAGCTCAAGCAATGGGACCGTCTGCCTAAGGCAGTGGCAGGTGCTATGGGCGACCAGACCTATATTGCCCGCTTCAACACCCGTGAGGAAATGGACGAGTTCTTTAACTATGTAACCCACCGCGCATAAAACGGCATGATTACATTCGTTACCAGCAATCCATTCACCATAGGAACAGAGAGCATGAACCCACAGAACAGGTTCGTGGAGGAACTCTTGTTTAACATCAAGAAGAATAATGTCCGCGCCTTGTTTGTCTGTTCGGATCCTAATACTCACGAGTTTACCGATGCCTGCGCCGCTTCCATGCGCAAGGGTTTGGAAGAAATAGGCATCCAATTCGATGCATTTAACGTGCTCGATGGAAGAAATCCCGACTGGACCCGACAGTTCATTGACAACAGCGAGGTCATCATACTTGCCGGTGGACATGTCCCTACCCAGAACAAGTTTTTCAAACAGATACACCTGCGCGAGAACTTGAAGCACTTCAGGGGTGTGGTTATTGGCATCAGCGCAGGATCTATGAATATGGCAGATAGCGTATTCTCACATCCTGAACTGCCAGGAGAAACACTTGACCCTACCTATGAATTACAATTCCCGGGCTTAGGGTTAACCACGCGCAATATTCTACCCCACTGGCAGAATTTGCAATACGTGGTCCTGGACGGAAAGCGTATGCTAGAAGACATAGTTTTCCCTACCTGTCTGGAACATGTTTTCTTCGCCCTACCCGATGGTAGCTATATCTACTCCAACGGAGAACGCGAAGAACTGCGAGGCGAGGCTTATTTGATAAGTAACAACCAATGTAGGCTCGTTTGCTCAACTGGTGATGTTTTGATTTTACAAACCAATTTTAAGAAAAATGTAAGCAAAGTACCCTAAAAAAGCATAAAACCATAACACAGTACTTACATATTGTCAATTTTCCAACCTAAAATTTGGTAAGAATTGGCAGAATGCTTACCTTTGCACCGAAATTATTATTCTAAAATACAAATATTATGAAGAAGATTTTATTTACATTGTTCGCAATGATTTGCTGCATGACTGCAAGTGCTCACATTTTCGATGGTATTGATTTGAACGGTAACATCTCTCAGATCAGCCGCGCTATCTCACTGAAGGGTTACACTACTGATCCTTCAACTAACAAGCTGAAAGGAAACTGCCAGGGTACTGAGATTTTCTTGACCTTGAACTACAAGGACGTTAAGGAGACCAACAAGTTGGGTCAGTTGATTATCGATGTTCCTATGAAGGCTACCGATGTTACTAGCATCGCTACTATCTTCAACGTGATCTATCATCAGACTTCTAACGTAAATGGCGTTTACTCTTACGTTGCTGATGAGGATGGTACTACCATGACTCTTCAGGCTCAGGCTAATGGTGTTCGTTTGACTTATAACACTCCTTATTATAAGAAATAATATACCTAACCTAGATACTATAAGCAGATAAACCCTGCATACTCTTTGCTGAGTATGTGGGGTTTTCTTTTTTTTCATTATCTTTGTAGCGATTAATTACGCTGTTACTATGACTAAACACATCTATACTCTGATTCTGGCTTGCTTGTGGTTCTTGAACCTACATGCAGCAGAACCTGACGGAGGCTATCTTTTCGTCTATTTTACAGGAAACCATATCTATCAAGAAGCTATCTGCTATGCTCTTAGCGAGGACGGATACAACTTTAAGGCACTGAACGACAATAAACCTGTGCTGGATTCCAAGGTCATCAGCTCCACTGGAGGTGTGAGAGATCCCCATATTCTGCGTGCTCAAGATGGCAAGACTTTCTATATGGTAGCTACGGATATGGCTTCGTGCAATGGATGGGATAGTAACCGTGCTATGGTATTGCTCAAATCCACGAACCTCATTCACTGGAAATCATCGGTGGTGAACATGCAGAAAAGATTCGACAAGCAAGAGGACCTGAAACGGGTGTGGGCTCCTCAGACCATCTACGACAAGAAGGCGGGTAAATATCTCATCTACTGGTCTATGAAATATGGAGAGAAGGGAACCGATGTGATTTACTACGCCTATGCCAATAAAGATTTCACGGACTTGGAATCAGAGCCGAAACAGTTTTTCTTCCCTAGCGACGGAAAGTCTTGCATTGATGGAGATATTGTAGAGAAAGATGGCATCTACCACCTGTTCTATAAAACAGAAGGGCACGGAAATGGCATTAAGGTAGCCGTGACAGATGATCTCACATCCGGAAAATGGACAGAAGATCCAGACTATAAGCAGCAAACCGACAAGGCTGTGGAAGGTGCCGGAACATTCAAACTGATAGGCCAAGACAAGTACATACTCATGTATGATGTGTATATGAACAAAGCCTATCAATTTACGGAGACCACAGACTTGCATCATTTCAAAGCCATAGATAATAAGGTTTCTATGGACTTTCACCCTCGCCACGGGACCATTATCCCACTGACTAAAAAAGAAATGGCACGATTGAAAAAACAATGGAAATAATGTTTTTACTATGAAATACAGACATCTATTATCATTCTTTGCGCTGGCAGCATCTTTAAGCGTCCAGGCACAAAACACCACCCAGGAACTGGTGCTGAACACACTGAAACCGGGTGCAGAGATTCAGAAGACCATGTACGGTATCTTCTTTGAAGATATCAACTTTGCTGCCGATGGCGGACTTTATGCAGAGATGATAAAGAACCGTTCATTCGAGTTCCCACAGGCCCTTCAAGGATGGAAAACAGCTGGTAACGTGAAGATTATGGACGATGGACCCTTTGAGCGTAACCCTCATTATGCTCGTCTGTCGGATCCAGGACATGCACACAAGCGTACCGTTCTAGAGAACGAGGGTTTCTTTGGCATGGGCATTGAGAAAGATCACGAATACCGCTTCAGTGTATGGGCACGCGTACCTGATGGAAAACCAAGCAAGCTGCGCGTAGAGTTTGTAGATGTACTGCGTGAAGAACATGGAAGAATGAATTTCGACCGTGTGAAACTGGACATTGATTCTAAAGAATGGAAAAAATATACTGCCACCTTCAAATCGTCGGAAACGCATGCAAAAGCATACGTGCGTATCTTCTTGGATGACAAGGAAACTGTTGACGTGGAGCATGTTTCCCTTTTCCCTACCGACACGTTCAACGGTCATGAGAACGGCATGCGTAAGGATTTAGCACAGGCTTTGGCTGATCTGAAGCCAGGCGTATTCCGTTTCCCTGGTGGTTGTATTGTGGAGGGATCCGACCTGGACACCCGCTACCAGTGGAAGAATTCTGTAGGCCCTGTAGAGAACCGTCCACTGAACCAGAATCGCTGGCAATATACCTTTACACATCGTTTCTACCCAGACTACTACCAGAGCTATGGCTTGGGCTTCTATGAGTATTTCTTGCTTTCCGAAGAGATTGGTTCTGAGCCTCTCCCTATCTTGAGTGTAGGTTTGGCATGCCAGTATCAGAACGATGACATGAGTGCTCATGTACCTGTAGATCAGTTGGATTCCTACGTACAAGATGCCTTAGACCTGATAGAGTTCGCTAATGGCGACGTGACTACTACCTGGGGTAAGCTCCGTGCAGACATGGGACATCCTGCACCGTTCAACCTTAAGTACCTGGGTATTGGAAATGAGCAGTGGGGACCAGAATATCCTGAACGTCTGGAGGTATTTGTGAAAGCACTCCGCAAGGCACACCCAGAGATCAAGTTGGTAGGTAGCTCCGGTCCTGACCCTGATGGTGAGAAATTCGACTATCTGTGGCCAGAGATGAACCGCTTGGGTGCAGACCTGGTGGATGAGCACTTCTACCGCCCTGTAGATTTCTTCAAGAAAGCAGCTACACGTTACGACAACTACCCAAGAAAGGGTGCTAAAGTCTTTGCAGGAGAGTATGCATGCCACGAAGACGGCAAGGCTTGGAACCACTATTACGCTGCACTCATGGAGGCAGCCTTCATGACTGGCCTGGAGCGTAATGCAGATATTGTTCACATGGCTACCTATGCCCCACTCTTTGCACATGTAGAAGGTTGGCAGTGGCGTCCTGATATGATTTGGTTTGACAACCTGAAGACCGTTCGCACCTGCAGCTATTATGTTCAGCAGCTCTATTCTGTCTATAAGGGTACAAACGTAATGCCACTGACCATGGGCAACCAGCCTGTAACAGGTGCTGAAGGTCAGGAAGGTCTCTTTGCCACAGCATGTCTGGATAAGGCTACCAACCAGTATTATGTCAAGATTGTGAATGTATCCAAGAAAGACCTCACAGTCCCTGTAACCCTGAAGGTAAAGAAGCCAAAAGCAGCTGTAGCTGATCGCGACGTTCATTGCATACGTTTCTCTTGCGGCGATCCAGATGCGGAGAATACCGTGGAGCATCCAAACCGCATTACCCCTACAGAGTCACACTTTAGCATGACAGGAAATACCTTGCAGGCACATATCCCTGCAGAATCATTCTCTGTCTTTGTCATCCCTGTACAGTAAAAACACATTTTAGTAAATAGGTATATGAAAAAAGAAGTATTATTTGCAGTTGCTGGCGCCATGCTGGCATCTTGCGCGTCTAGCGAGCTGAAGCTTCGCGAGGACAACATTGACGAGATCATCGCTGCCATGACCCTGGAGGAGAAGGCACAGTTGATTATCGGTGTTGGTATGCCTGGAGTAGACGTGGACAAACCTGTCATTGGTTCTACCGCTGGTGGTAAAGTACCTGGTGCTGCCGGCTATACTGCTGCCATTGAACGTCTGGGCATTCCTGCTATTGCATTGTGCGATGGCCCTGCAGGTCTGCGTATCCAGCCTACCCGCGAGGGTGATGAGAACACATATTACTGTACTCACTTCCCTATCGGTACTTTGCTGTCTTCTACTTGGAACGTAGATTTGGTGAAGCAGGTAGGTGCTGCCATGGGTGAAGAGGTTTTGGAATATGGTGCTGACGTGTTGTTAGCTCCAGCCTTGAACATTCACCGTAACCCACTTTGCGGCCGTAACTTCGAGTATTATTCAGAGGATCCATTGGTAGCTGGTAAGATTGCCGATGCTTATGTAGAAGGCGTTCAGAGCCAAGGCGTAGGTACTAGCGTAAAGCACTTTGCGTTCAACAACCAGGAGACTAACCGTATGGGCAACAATGCCATCCTTTCTCCTCGTGCTATCCGCGAGATTTACCTGAAGGGATTTGAGATTGCCATCAAGGAGGCTGAGCCTTGGACCGTAATGTCTTCTTATAACTATTTCAACGGCACTTATACCAGTGAGAGCGAGGATCTGCTGACTTCTGTTCTTCGTGATGAATGGGGCTACAAGGGTACCGTGATGACCGACTGGTTCGGTGGTGCAGACGGTGCTGCTCAGGTACTGGCTGGTAACGACATGCTGCAGCCTGGCCGTCAGGCTCAGTACGATGCTATCGTAGAGGCTGTGAAGAACGGTTCTCTGGATGAAGCTTTGGTTGACCGTAACGTAAAGCGTATCCTACAGTTAGTAGTACAGAGCCCTACATTCAAGGGTTACAAATACAGCAACAAGCCAAACTTGGAGGCACACGCAGCTGTTACCCGCGAAAGCGCTGCTGAAGGTATGGTATTGTTGGAGAACAATGGTGCTCTGCCTTTGAAAGATGCTAAGAAGATTGCCGTATTCGGTAACACCGCTTATACTTGGATTGCTGGTGGTACTGGTTCTGGCGACGTGAACCGCAAGTACACCGTAAACTTGCTCGACGGCTTGAAGAATGCTGGTTTTGAGGCTAACGAAGACCTGAAGGCTACTTACGAGAAGTGGTTTGAGGATGAGAACAAACGCAACGAGGCTGCAAACGCAGAGCGCGCTAAGGCTTGGCTGCCTAAGTTGCTTCCTGGTGAGATGAATGTTGACCCTAGTGTTTTGGCAGAACAGGCTAAGACTCAGGATGTAGCACTGATTGCTATCGGCCGTATATCTGGTGAGGGTTCTGACCGACCTGTAGCAGACTTCGAGCTGAACGATGCTGAAAAAGCACTGATCAAGAACGTAACTGCAGCATTCCACGCTCAAGGCAAGAAGGCTATCGTGGTACTGAACATCGGTGGCGTGATTGAGACCGCTTCTTGGAAGAACATTCCAGATGCTGTATTGTGCGCTTGGCAGGCAGGACAGGAAGGTGGTAACTCTGTAGCTGACGTGCTCAGCGGAAAGGCTAACCCTTCAGGTAAGCTGCCTATGACTTGGCCAGTGAAGTTCACTGATCACAAGTCTTCTGCTAACTTCCCTATCGACAAGGCTTCTCAGATGTTGTCATTCAACTTTGGCGGTGGTGCTAAGTTCGATGGTGAGAAGGACGTTGACTATACCAACTATGAGGAAGGCATCTATGTAGGTTACCGCTGGTTCGATACCCAGAAGTTGGCAGTATCTTACCCATTCGGTTACGGTTTAAGCTACACCACTTTCGAGTACAGCAATGCAGCTGTTAAGGCTGAGGGTGAGAGCATAACCGTTACTGTAGAGGTAAAGAACACCGGTGCTGCAGAGGGTAAGGAAGTGGTTCAGTTGTACGCAACTGCTCCTAAGGGTGAGCTCGACAAGCCTGCTCAGGAACTGAAGGCATTTGCTAAGACCAAGGCATTGAAGCCAGGTGAGAGCCAGACTGTTACCTTAACCTTCAACGCTGCTGATCTGGCTAGCTTTGTAGAAGCAGAGAATGCTTGGGTAGTAGAGGCTGGTACTTACACCTTGAAGATTGGTGCAAGCAGCCGTGACATCAAGGCTGAGCTGACTACCGAGGTTGCTGCTAAGACTACTCCAGTATCTAAGGCTTTCATGCACAGATAAGAAACGAATAACCAGATAAAGAAGGTCCGGAGCTATACGCTTCGGGCCTTTTTTTTTCCCAGCCAGACGTTTGTCGAACCAATTTGGCTTTTTTGTCGAATAGGTCCGGATTGAGTTTCCGTATCTCAGGATTATTTCCTATTTTTGCAATCAGAAAAAACGTAAAAACCAATCACATGAGAATCTTAAAACTGAGTGTGGTCTTCTTTTTCCTGGGACTGACCACCTATGCACAAAAGCCTATGCTGCCTAAAGACGCAGCCATTGAGGCTAAGATTGAGAAACAACTCTCCAAGATGACCTTGGAAGAGAAGATAGGACAGATGGTGGAGTTGGAAATCAACATGATTACCTACAACGACCCTATCATTTCCATGCAGTCGTTCGTTACCATGAGTGAAGCAGATCTGGACAAGATTATTCACAAATACGGCATGGAAAAGCAGTACAAGGCTTCTGAGCTGGCGGTTAAGTCGCCAGAAGACACCAAGGATATGTCCAAGATGATCAAGCTCTATGAGATGAGCAATGCCATTTCCTCCAAGCTTCCTTTCAAGATAGATGAAGTGGCTCTGGATTCTGTCATCAATAAATATAAGGTGGGATCTATCTTAAACGCGCCTCGCACTACGGCACAGACACCTGAGGTCTGGAACTATGTGGTCAAGACTATCCAGGATGCGTCCATGAAGGGTTTGGGTATTCCTGATGTCTATGGCCTTGACCAGATGCACGGAACTACCTATACGGCTGGTGGTACCCTCTTTCCTAGCGCTATCAACATGGCAGCAACCTTCAACCGCGACCTGACCTTCAAGATGGGTGAGATTGTGGCTTATGAGACGCGTGCATGTAACGTGCCTTGGATTTATGGTCCGGATATCGACTTAGGCCGCATGCAAGTGTGGAGCCGCCAGTATGAAGGTTTCGGAGAAGATGTCTACCTGGATTCTGAGATGGGACGTGCTGCCGTGAGAGGCATGCAGGGTACGGACCCTAACCATATTGACAAGTATCACGTGGCTTCTACCCTGAAGCACTATTTTGCTTACGGTGTACCTGACAATGGTCTGGATCGTACGCCTGCCACATTGAGTGACCAGGTGCTGCGCGAGAAGCAGTTCGCGCCTTTCCTGGCTGCTTTCAAGCAGGGTGCGCTCACCATCATGACCAATTCTTCTATCGTGAATAACATGAATGGCGTGGCCAACAAGCGCTTCTTGACTGATTGGCTCAAAAAGGAACTGAATTGGGATGGTATGATTGTGACCGACTGGGCTGATATTGAGAACTTGCGTACCCGTGACCATATTGCTGCCACTCAGAAAGAAGCTATCATGATGGCCATCAATGCGGGTGTCGACATGATGATGGTACCTTCACAGTTCACCTACAACGGCTTGCTGAAGGAACTGGTGAATGAAGGAAAGGTGTCCATGGACCGCATCAATGATGCCGTAAGTCGTGTACTCCGCCTGAAATACCGCTTGGGCTTGTTTGATACCCCTAACACCTTCAAGAAAGACTATCCTAAGTTCGGCAGTGAGGAGTTTGCGTCCTATAGCCGTCAGGCTGCCTTGGAGTCTGAGGTACTGCTGAAGAATGAGAACAATATCCTCCCTCTGAAGAAGGGCTCCAAGATTCTCCTGGCTGGTCCTAATGCCAACTCTATGCGAACCTTAAACGGAGGATGGAGCTACACTTGGCAGGGCGATGGCGCTGGTCGTGAGGAATTTACAGGTAAGTATAACACCATTTATGAGGCGTTCCAGAACAAATTCGGAAAGGAGAACGTAAACTTGGTGGAGGGTGTCACTTACGCGGGCTCCAACTGGCAGGACGAGGATGCCACTCATATCCAGGATGCGGTAAAGGCTGCTGCAAATGTGGACTATATCGTGGTTTGTGTGGGTGAAAATACGTATGCAGAGACCACTGGTAACATTGCCGATGTGAATCTGTCAGCAAACCAGAAGGAGCTGGTAAAGGCATTGGCTGCTACCGGAAAACCTATCGTCATGGTACTGAATGAGGGTCGTGCGCGTACCATCTATGACATCGAGCCATTGGCACAGGGTATCATTCACACCTTGCTTCCTGGCAACTATGGTGGCGATGCGCTGGCAGAACTGGTGGCTGGTGATGCGAATTTCAGCGGCCGATTGCCTTACACCTACTCTTCTAAGCCTAATGCGTTCGTGAACTACGACTATAAGGCTTGTGAGGTTCGCAGCACCATGAGTGGTGTGTATGATTATGATGCGAAAACCTATGAGCAGTGGTGGTTTGGCGCGGGCTTGAGCTATACCACTTATGAATATAGTAACTTGAAGGTGAACAAGTCTGATTTCACTAAGGACGATGAGCTGGTATTCACCGTGGATGTGAAGAACACCGGTAAGATGGCGGGTAAGGAAGTGGTACTGCTTTATTCTTCAGACCTTTACGCATCACTCATGCCAGACAACAAGCGTCTGCGTGCGTTCGAGAAGATTGAGCTGCAACCTAATGAGACCAAGACGGTTACCATGAAGGTGAAGGCGTCCGACTTGGCATTTGTGAATGCAGAGAACAAGTGGACCTTGGAGGAAGGCGACTTCAACATCATCTGTGGCAAGCAGATTCTGCCTATCCGTTGTACGGCAACTTATACTTGGGATACCCCTAACATTCCTGAGTAAACCCATAAGAAAAGCCCGAGGAGAAATCCCCGGGCTTTTCCTTTATCCTAAATCGCGCATGCTCAGACTCAGGCGCTTGCGCTTCAGATCTACCTCAATGACCTTCACGGTGACGTGCTGCTGTAAAGATACCACTTCCGTAGGGTCCTTGATGAACTTGTCTGCCATCTGGGATATGTGCACCAAGCCATCGGTGTGGACTCCCACATCTACAAAAGCACCGAAATTCGTGATCCTTAATTTCGCAGCACTATAACATTAAACATATTTTAAGGTCCTGAGCAA
>JAUNHZ010000224.1 GCA_030523705.1 Bacteroidales bacterium | reverse complement strand
GACTTTTTTCTTACAACTGGCAACCATATGAATATAGAATTTAAAAAAACTCTCCTTTCTATGAGTATATTTATTATAACTGTTCGTTCCTATATATAAGCCTTAGGTGAAATCTCTAATACTTTTTTATATATGAAGAACATTTACTCCTTTTTATTAGTGTTGCTTCTATTGTTTTCCTGCAATAGTGCAACCGTAAAATTTGGTACTCTTGTAGATCCATTGCCAGACAATGTCTGGGATAATTCTCAGTGGATATCTGCGGTCAATGCACCAGTAATTACTGATACAGTCATCCAAGGAACATTAGCTCCTGACGGTGCAAACTGGTTTGTTTCAAAGGTAAAGAACTCTAAGAAAGTAATCTCTGCCAAGTGGATGACTGCAGGCTTAGGTGTCTATGAGTTATATTTAAATGGCAAGATTGTGGGTGAAGAAATCCTAAAGCCAGGTTTTACCCATTATGAAAAGACTAAACGTTCATTTACCTATGATTTGACAGAAGCATTTCGCTGCAAGGCTGATGAAGAGAATATCCTTTCCGTTCAAATCACACCCGGATGGTGGGGTGATAAGACCGTTACACCTACAGGGCATTTAGGCATGATTGGTCATAAATGTGCATTCCGAGGTGTTTTGGAATTGACATATAAAGATGGAACAAAGGAATACTTAGGTACTGATACACAAAACTGGAAAGCAGGTATAGCAGGAGCTGTAAAGCATGCTGCCATCTATGATGGAGAATTTTATGATGCACGTGAATTGCCAGGCTATGAAACAATGGAAAAACTTTCCACTCCAGAAATCAATACTGAGTTTAATGGAGAAATCCTCCCTACAAACGGTGCAGAGATCTACTTACGAAAAGATTTGACATTAGATCCTGTCCGTGCCTATATTTGGAAGGATATAGAAGGAGCAACCGACGATTCATACGGAAAGGTTGTAGTTGACAGGGAATATAATCTTGGCGACACCATTACTCTTCATGCCGGAGAGAATCTGGTAGTTGATTTTGGACAGAACTGTGCGGCTGTTCCATATTTTGATTTTCAAGCTGCAGAAGGTACTACACTCACTTGCTTAGTATCTGAACTTGTAAATGATGGCAACGGTGCCAGATCACGTGGTATGGATGGACCAGAGGGCAGTATCCACCGTCTGAACTTGCGTATCCCAACTAAGGGCATGAAGCTGGAATACACTTTTGGGAATTCAGAAAGCGCATGTCAGTACTATCCTCATTTTACTTTCTTTGGATATCGCCTAATCTCCGTATCTACCACTTCCGACGTTACAATTAACCGCGTTCAGTCTATTCCTGTTTCTTCTATTAAAGATACTATGGAAATAGGTTCTATCACAACAGGAAATGAATTGATTAATAAATTGATTTCAAATACTGTCTGGAGCGAGCGTTCCAACTATCTTTCCGTTCCTACAGATTGTCCACAGCGTGATGAGCGTTTAGGATGGACAGCTGATACTCAAGTATTTGCAACAACTGGAGCATATTTTGCAAACACCAATGAATTCTTCCACAAATGGCTGCGTGACTTACGCGATACTCAGTCAGAGAAAGGTGCATATCCAGGTGTAGCTCCATGGGGCCAATATGGAACAGAGCAGACTTCTATGATGCGTGTAGGATGGGCTGATGCCGGCGTAATTGTGCCATGGTCTATTTGGCGTCAGTTTGGTGACAATACTATCATCGAAGAAAGTTGGGAGTCAATGGAGAAATACATGAACCATGTGGCAGAGTCAAAGTACAAATATGAGACTCTGGCTGATGAGAGTGGTCATTACCAGTGGGCAGACTGGCTTAGCTATGAGCCATTGGAGACTTGCGAAGGTAAATGCTGGTGTCCGGAAGGTGTGCTTCCTGAAGCTAAGGATTACTGGAGCTATTTAGGTGCTTCTTATTGGGTTCTTGATGCGGAGATGATGCTGGATATGGCAAATTCTTTAGGCCGTGACACCAAGAAGTATGTTGACATGATTGCTGAAGCAAAAGCCTATATTAAAGAAACATTCCTAACCAATGAATCAAAGTTTAAGACAGAGGTCTTGAATACCATGCAGACTCCAAATTTGTTCTTACTGAAGAATAAGATTGTAGATGGAGGTGCTAAGGAGGCTGTAATAGCTCGCCTGAGAGAGAATTTCAAGGCACACGACAACTGTCTGCAGACAGGCTTCTTAGGCACTAGTATCCTGATGAATACCTTGACAGAGAACGGAATGACCGACATTGCATATAATCTTCTTTTCCAGCGCAAGAATCCAAGTTGGCTCTACTCTGTTGATAATGGAGCTACAACCATCTGGGAACGCTGGAACAGCTATACTCTCAAGGATGGCATGGGCCCAAGAGGAATGAACAGTTTTAACCATTATGCCTATGGTGTAGTATGCCAGTGGCTGTGGGAAAGTGCTGCAGGAATATCTCCTGACGTAACAGTTCCTGGATACAAGCATATCATCATGAAACCTATTCCAGACAAGCGACTGGGCTCTATCAAGGCAGAGTATCAATCCGCTGCAGGTTTGATAAAGAGTGAGTGGGCATACAATGGTGATGTATGGGAATGGACATTCACTATTCCTGCAGGTAGTACAGCATCTGTTACTTTGCCAGGCGAAACAGAGAGCAAAGAATATAAGGCGGGTACTTATACCCTATCAAAATAAAGTATTGAAAAAAAACAATACAAATATTGAGTATATTCCAACATATTATTCGTTCAATAAAAAAATACTATATTTGTATAAACCTTAAAACAATTGTGAAAAATGAAGTTAACCTCAAATCCGCAAGTAAACTTCAAAAGGACTCTTTGAAGCCGAAGAGTCC